>PYJC01000169.1 GCA_003635255.1 Candidatus Poribacteria bacterium
TGTTCTCAGTTAAGTTTGCGGATATTTGGAAATTGTTGAGTGCCTCGCGAATCATCGGTTCCTCCTTTTTTAGCCGTCGTCGGGCGCGACTGAGCCGACTTTTGATAGCACTTGTAGATACACCTAAAAATCGGCTAATTTCTTCACACGTCATCTCACCAAAGTAGTAGAGTGTTATTACTGTACGGTCACTCTCCTTTAATTGAGAGAGTAACTTTTTAACGACCTCGCGTTGTGTCTCTATTGATACTTTTGCTTGTTCCGCTGCGATATACTTGGAATACGCGGCTCCTTCTATTATGTCAATGTTGGTGTCTTCAAGGGATTCAGTTTCCAAGCGTCTCTTACGGAGCCATGCGCGGCATTGGTGCGTGGCGATGACATAAAGCCATCCAGAAAACTGATTCGGATTTTTCAAAGTTGACAAGTTTTGATACACTTTGAGAAAGGTATCCTGCGTAATCTCTTCAGCGATGTGGAAATCGCCGATCGTTCGCCAAGCGAGTGAATGCACTTGCTTTCGGTATTTATTCACCAAATTCTCAAAGGCAGCATCATCACCCGCGAGGATTCTGTGTATCAGATCAACATCGTTATTTTTCATCGGATTCCCCAAGAAAGTAATAGATTGATCACTGTCGTCTCAATATATAGTGACGCGGGGTGGGGCAAAAAGGTGGCATAATTCGGAAAAAATTATTTTTTAGAAGGCGGGGTTACATGATACAACTAACGTATTTTCCATAGGAGAATTGTGCCATCAACACTGCCAGTGGCAAGTGTGGTATCATCGGGAGAAAAGGCAATAGAAGCGACAATCTCCGTATGTCCCGAAAACGTAACCAAGTGCGTTTTTGTGCGAACATCCCATAACCGCACTGTCTTGTCTGCACTTCCAGCAGCAATTAGGGTGCCATCATGAGAATACGCAAGGGAAGCGATATAACCTGTATGTCCTGAGAGTGTAGCGACGCGTTTGCCTGTGCTCGCGTCCCATAACTGCACAATGTTATCAAAACCCCCAGTGGCAACGGTTTTTCCATCCGGAGAATACACGACAGATTTAACCGGTTCTTTATGTTCTGGAAATGTAGTGATGTGTTTTCCTGCTTGTGTGTCCCACAACCGCACCGTCCGATCCCAACTTGCACTTGCGAGTGTTCTGCTATTCGGAGAAAACGCGAGGGATGTGACGAAGTTTATATGTCCTTCGAGTGTGGCTTTTTGCTGTCCGGTTTGTGTGTCCCACAACCGCACTGTTTCGTCCCGACTGCCAGTGGCAAGCGTTTTGCCATCAGCGGAATATACCACGGCATAGATCGGCCCGGTATGTCCCCTGAGGGTAGTGATGTGTTTTCCGGTTTGTGTGTCCCACAACCGCACTGTTTTATCGTGGCTGCCAGTGGCGAGCATTTCGCCATCTGATGAATACGCGATAGATGAAACAAAATCAGTATGCGTTCGCCATACCTGTGTGATTTTGTGCGCTCCTGTATGTGTTTCCCGACACTGAATTACTCCATTAGCATTGCTACTGGCGAGCGTGTTGCCATCCGGGGAATATGCTATAGCGGTGATCCAACGGGTATATCCTGAAAAAGCAGTTTTGCGTTCTCTGGTTTGTGTGTCCCACAACCGTACTGTCCCGTCACCACTGCCAGTCGCAAGTGTCTTGCCATCCGGGGAATACACTACGGAACGGATACCACCTATGTGTCCTTTGAGCGTCCCTTTGTGTTCTCCGGTTTGTGAGTCCCACAATCGAACAGTCTTGTCCGAACTTCCCGTAGCGATAGTTTTGTCATCCGGAGAATATACTACGCAGTGAATACCACCCGTGTGTCCTTTGAGTGTAGTTATGTGTTTTCCAGTGTGTGCATCCCACAACCATATCCCTTGGTCTGCCCCACTTGCGGTAGCGATAGTTTTGCCATTGGGAGAATATGCTACAGAATAGACATAGCCAGTGTGTCCTGTGAGTGTCGTCTTGTGTTTTCCGGTTTGAGCATCCCAGAATCGCACTGTTTTGTCCCAACTGCCAGTCGCAATGGTGTCTCCATCGGGAGCATACGCGATGGCATCGATAATGTCCGTATGTCCAGAGAGTGTATTTTTGTGTTCTCCCGTTTGTGCGTCCCAGAATCGCGCTGTTTTGTCCCGACTGCCAGTCGCGAGGGATTTTCCATCCGGAGCATACGCTACAGAATAGACACCATCCGCATGTGCAGAGAGTGTGATTTTATGCTGTCCTGTGACTACGTCCCATAAACGCACCGTCCCGTCCCAACTTGCACTTGCGAGTGTCGTGCCATCAGGAGAAAATGCGACTGAAGAAATACTGTCCGTATGTCCTATAAGCAGGTCAAGTTCTTTTTCTTTAGCGGGACGTACATCGTAAATCCAAATTCCGATGGCACTGCCAACCGCAAGCCGAGTACTGTCTGGTGAAAATGCGATATTCCCCGTTATTTTGCCTTTACCGAGACGCTCGATGGCACCATCGGGTAAACTCCATTTTGCATAATCCTGAGCAGGTGCACTCGATAGTAGTACGGCAAAAGGTATAAATAGGGTAATGAGATATAGGTGTGTCGTTTTCATCTCAAAAGTCAACATTTTTTGGCAAGATTTGGGGCAACTAACGTATCTCCCATAACAGAATCGTGCCATCGTTGCTACTGCTGGCGACAGTTTTTCTGTCCGGGGAGAAGGCTACAGAAGTAACACCTTCCGTATGCCCAGAGAGTGTGGCAATGTGTTTTCCAGATTGTGCGTCCCATAACCGCACTGTTTTGTCATCACTGCCAGTCGCTATTTTAGTGCCATCACGAGAATATGCTATGGACTTGATAACACCTGTATGTCCTGAGAGTGTAGCGATGTGTTTTCCGGTCCTCACGTCCCATAGCCACACTGCGGGGTCGTTGTCGCCGAAAATGCCAGTCGCGAGCGTTTCTGAATCCGGCGAATATGCTACCCCCAGGACCGAACCTTGAACTCTGGGGAAAGTCGCAATGTGTTTTCCTGTTTGTGGGTCCCACAACCGAACTGTTGCGTCGTCACTCCCAGTTGCGAGGGTCGTACCATCCGGTGCATACGCTATAGACAGGACTGACCCCATATCCCCGGTGAGTGTAGCGATGTGTTTTCCAGATTGTGCGTCCCACAGGTGCGCTGTCTTGTCCATGCTGGCGGTTGCGAGCGTGCGCGCAATCGGAGAAAATGCGACAGCAAAGATAAAGTTCGCATGTCTTGTGAGTGTAGTAATGTGTTCCCCAGTTTGTGCGTTCGATAATCGCAACTTTCCATCCTTACCACCCGTAGCGATCATTTTGCCATCGGGGGAATACGCCACAGCCAAGACTTCACGCACCTGTTCTGAAAGCGTGGTTTTGTGCGCGCCTGTGTGTGCATCCCAGAGTTGTAATGTCCCTCTACCTTCAGTGAAACCGCCGCTGGCGATAGTTCCACCGTCGGGTGAATAGGCTATGGCGGATATGGACCACGTATGTCCAGAGAGCGTCGTCATGTGTTTTCCTGTGGTTGCGTTCCATAACCGGACTGTGTCATCTGCACTTGCGGTAGCGATCATTTCGCCATCCGGGGAATACACCACAGAATGAACAAGAGCCGTGTGTCCTCTCAATACAGCTTCGTGCCGTCCGGAGTATGCGCGCCACAACCGCACGGTACCGTCCCAATTTCCAGTAGCGATCGTTTTGCCATCCGGGGAATACATCACGGCGCGGCACCCGTCTGTGGGTTGTCTCAGTGTTTTTTGTGTTGCCCAGTCATAGCATCCCACAACCGCACTGTGTTGTCATAACTGCTAGTCGCAAGCGTTTCGCCATTTGGAGAAAACGCTACAGCGTCAACATTTTTTGTGTGTTCTTTGAGTGTGATTTTGTGTGTACCTGTTTGGACATCCCACAAGCAGGCAGTATTGTCGCGACTGCCAGTCGCAAGCGTTTTGCCATCCGGGGAAAATGTTACAGACATGACATCACCTGAATGCCCTGAAAGTGTGGTTTTATGTTCTCCTGTGTGTGCGTCCCATAAGCGTGCTGTGTTGTCGCAACTGCCAGTCGCAAGTATTTTGCCATCGGGGGAATACGCGATAGAATAGACAGCGTCCGTATGTCCCTCAAGCGTCGTTTGGCGTTCCCCCGTGACGGCATTCCACAGGTTCACCGTTCCATCGTTGGTGCTACTCGCCGCGATTGTGTTGGCATCTGGAGAATATGCTATGGATAGGATTGACTGCGTGTGACCGGCAATCAAATCAAGTTCTTTTTCTTTGCCGGGACGTACATCGTAGATCCAAATCCCGATGGCACCTCCAACCGCAAGACGGGTGCCATCCGGTGAGAAAGCGATATTTCCTATCCTAGTGATATTTCCTATGCTACCTTTGCCGAGACGCATTGTCGCACCATCAGGTAAACTCCATGTCGTGTAGTCTTGAGCTGGAGTGTCCGACAGTAATAGCGCAAGCGTTAAAAATAGAGTGATGAGGAATAGAACTGTCGTTTTCATTTTTTACCTGTCAAAACGGGTTGCATGTAGGTTTTCAAGTCGTCTGAGCGTTTGAGCCACTTCTGGAGATGACTGCTGTATTTCTCTGGATTCTTTTTTGCCATCGATTGGAAGACCTCACGTTTTTGGGCATCAAACTCGGAGGAATACCTCCCACGCGTAGTGTAAAGTTGGGTTTCTCTCGGTTCTTGCTTGATAGAAGGGTCTATTGGATTTGAGATGTGTTTGGTATATCAACATCTATCTTCTCAAGACCGTTCAACCTAACGGAAACCCCCAAGCAAAAACACCTACAAGACTTCAAGGTTTCCGCGTAGGATCCGGTTCGGTTGGGAAAGCTGAATTCCACATGCAGCTAACGTATTTTCCAGAGGAGAATTGTGCCATCAACACTGCCAGTGGCAAGTGTGGTATCATCGGGAGAAAAGGCAATAGAAGCGACAATCTCCGTATGTCCCGAAAACGTAGCTAAGTGCGTTTTTGTGCGAACATCCCATAACCGTACCGTCTTATCCTCGCTCCCAGCAGCAATTAGGGTGCCATCATGAGAAAACGCAAGGGAATCGATATAATCTGTATGTCCTGAGAGTGTAGCGATGCGTTTGCCTGTGTTCGCGTCCCATAACTGCACAACGTCATCAAAATTCCCAGTGGCGATAGTGTCTCCATCCGGAGAATATACTACTACAGATTTGACCGATTCTTTATGTTCTGAAAACGTAGTCCTATGTTTTCCTGTTTGTGTATCCCACAACCGCACCGTCCGATCCCAGCTCGCACTTGCGAGTGTCCTACTATCCGGAGAAAACGCAAGGGATATGACATAATTCGTATGCCCTTCGAGTGTTGCTTTTTGCTGTCTTGTTTGCGCATCCCACAATCGCACTGTTTTGTCCCGACTACCAGTGGCGAGCATTTTGCCATCTGCGGAATACGCTACGGCACGGACCGCACCGGTATGTCCTCTGAGGGTAGCGATGTGTCCTCCCGTTTGTGTGTCCCACAATCGTACTGTTTTATCGTAACTACCAGTGGCGAGCATTTTGCCATCCGCGGAATACGCGATGGATGAAACAATATCAGTATGCGTCTGCCATGCGCGTGTGGCTTTGTTTTCTCTCGCATGTATTTCCCAGAACCGCACTGTTCCATTAGCATTGCTACTGGCGAGCGTTTTACCATCCGGGGAATATGCTATAGCAGTGAGCCAAGGGGTATATCCTGAAAATGTAGTTTTGCGTTCTTCGGTTTGTGCATCCCATAATCGGACTGTTCCATCAAGACTTCCAGTCGCGAGCGTGTTGCCATCCGGAGAATATACTACGGAACGGATACCAGCTGCGTGTCCTTTGAGCACCTTTTTGTGTTCTCCGGTTTGCGCATCCCACAAACGCACGGTTTTGTCCCAACTACCAGTAGCAATCGTGTTGCCATCCGGAGAATATACTAGGGAGTAGACACCATCAGTATGTCCTTTGAGTGTAGTCATGGGTTTTCCAGTGTGTGCATCCCACAACCACAGCGTTTGGTCTTTATCACTTGCGGTAGCGACAGTTTTACCATTCGGAGAATATACTACAGATCTGAGCGGTCCTTTATGTTTTGAAAACGTAGTCCTATGTTTTCCTGTTTGTGTATCCCACACTCGCACTGTCCGATCCCAGCTCGCACTTGCGAGTGTCCTACTATCCGGAGAAAACGCAAGGGATGTGACATAGTCCGTATGCCCTTTGAGCGTTGCTTTTTGCTGTCCGGTTTGCGCATCCCACAAACGCACTGCCCTGTCTCGACTGCCAGTCGCGAGCGTCCTGCCATCGGGGGAATACACTACAGCGTCGACCCAACCTGCCTGTCCAGAGAGAGTGATTTTATGCTGTCCTGTGACTACGGCCCATAAACGCACCGTTCCGTCCCAACTTGCACTGGCAAGTGTTGTGCCATCAGGAGAAAATGCGATCGAAGAAACCCTGCCTGTATGTCCGGTAAGAAGGTCAAGTTCCTTTTCTTTACCGGGCCGCACACCGCAAATCCAAATTCCGATGGCACTTCCAACTGCAAGCCGAGTGCCATCTGGTGAGAATGCGATGTTTCCTGTGATCCAGCCTTTACCGAGACGTTCGATGGCACCGTCAGGTAAACTCCATTTTGCATAATCCTGAGCATGAACATTCGGTAGCAATAGGGCAAAAGTTAAAAATAGGGTGGTGAGGAATAGAAGCTTATTCATGAGGAGTCTCCTTCACAGTAGGTGTTTTAGAAACCAACCCATCCTTTTCTATAATTGCTTCTCGCGTGGCTCGCCAGAAATGGCTTTCGGGCCCAACGGACTGCCATTCACCGTCCTTGAAAGTAAACACGACATAGTCTTTTTCTGTGTCTGGAAGTCTATCGGGAAAAGCCGGTCGGACTGCCCAGTTGGTGTAGGTAACAGGTTCGCCACTATCCCACTGCCATTCTCCCTCTTTTTCCACGTCGGTAAGCCCGATCCAGAAGGAGTGCCCCCTAAAAATGATCTGAAGCCAGTGCTGCTCGGCTTCGTCATTGATGGAAACGAGATGCGCGCCCTCCTCAATAGCTCTTTGCTGCGCATCGTGCCAATCGGCACACTGAATTTTTTTGTATGCATGACCGTTCGTGGGGTTAATGACCCATACGCTTTTCGCTGGCTTCCGCACCTGCGGTGGGACAGGCGGGTTGGCTTCAACTTCAGCGGGGATCTCTATATCTCCAGGCTCTTCAATATTACCGGGAGCCGGTTTAGCAGCAACCGGATTACCATCAAGTCTCAGGACAAGTTCCTCTGGTTGTATGCCATCTTTAAGTAAAAAGGGTCCCGCTCCGGCAGAAAGTTCTTTTTCCGTAGAAGGTCCACTATATTTGACAGAAATCGTGTAAAACCCTGGGGCATCCATGTATTCTGTAAAATAGCCATCGTCATCCGTAAAATAGTCCATGCCGTAGCTGCCGCCGCTTTGCGGATTGAACTCATCGCGTTGCCGCATGTTGAGCCGTCCGTTGGCGTTGACAAGCGGGGTGCTGTCGGCATAAACGATGCGTGCGTGGATCCGCAGCCGCGATTTGACAGTGATTTTGACATTTTCGAGGGTCTTACCGGGTTCGATGGCGAATGTGATGCCTTCAAAAAAACCGGGTCCCTCCGCGGTATTGAAAACGATGATCTTTCCGATCTGGATAGAGAAGATCTTTTTATCTGACTCAAGGGGACCGCGATGTATCAATGCGGGCGGGAACTGTCCGCCTTCCAGAATTGCCTCGGGGTCGAACATCTCAGGCATATCCTGTGGGGTGTCCGGAATCGCGCTTAATTGAATGAAACCGGGCTGGATATCGGTAACAATAAAAGTACCATCTACATCGGTGCGTCCTGTAGCGGGTTGTCGTGGCATCCCTGGAAGATTCACGCCCTCAGGCGGTTTTTGACCGTGCGGTTGAAACTCACCCTCCGGTTGTACCGGTTGTAGCTGCCCGTCTTGGCGTTGCATAGGTTGAATAGCGAACGTGAACCCGGCAACAGCCTTACCTTCTAAATCGACAACTTTGCCTGACATGCCACTCGGTGCTTGCATATCCTGCGCTATAGGCACCTGTGCTGCTGTAACACCGATTGTGGTGAATAAAAGTGTTAGTGCTGCAAACACTGCGAGTTTTTGTGGGGTGTAGATCCGACGCATCTCTGTACTCCTTATGAGTTACTGTACTCAACGTTTTTCGGTGTCAGGGTTCGATTTAGGGGCACCAATAATAAGATTTTCTTTTTCCAGAATCGCGCGTTCAGTTAGGCTTGCAAGGGGACTCCCCTGACGTGTGATCTGCCATTTCTCTGTCAAACCGACGAGGACAGTATACCTTTGACCCACATCCTCGGTTTGAGCGGACTTGCCACTCTCGGCAGCTTCCTTTGGCGAGTTCCAATTCGTGTAAGTGATGGGTTCGCCGTTGTCCCATTGTTGCGCTGTTTCCTTTGCGTTGAGGGTGAGTCCAATCCAAAAGTTTTCTCGTCTTCCAAAGACTTCAAGGATCCACTGTTGTTCTGCTTCATCGTTGATAGCAACGAGGTGCGCCTCTTGGATGACGGCTCGCGCTTGTGCCTCCTCACGGGTTTCGCAACGAATCATTTTATAGGCGTGTCGGTTGTCGGGATTGATTGCCCATATACCTTCGCGTTCGCGTTTCCGCGCAGCTTCAAAGCGTGCTTGGTCGAAGACGTGAGGGGCGACTTCTACTTTCTCGGGTTTAGGGGGTTGAGGCTCAGGACTAAGCGTCAAGACAAGTCCATCAAGTCGCTGACCATCTTCAAGTAAAATCTCCTCGGATTCTGCGGACTGTCCTTGGTATTTCACGGTAACGGTGTAATGGGCAGCCGCATTCACATATTTTATGAAGCAACCGTCAGGATCAAGCGTTGTTGGACCGCTGCTGCCGCCGCCACCACCGTTCAAACGTCGTCGGTCAAGGCTGAAATCGACCTGTGCATTGCCAAGTGGCGTGCCATCGGCGGAAAGGACGCGCCCGCGAATACGCATCCGAAGTCGGACGGTTATCTCTACACCTTTAACATCTGCGCCCTGTTCAATCGTGAAGGGAAACCCACCTCTCTGCCAGCGGTGCATCCGTGGATCGAGGTGAAAGGTTGCTCCGTCAATTTTGATGCTTTGAAATTCGTATTCTGCTTCATGTTCAGGCATTAACATCAGTGTATGGATTGCAGGCGCAGCGATGTCAGTGATTGAGAACGCGCCCGTTTCGTCGGTCTCACTGGGTTGCGCGGGTGGGAACATAGGTTCAGGTCTGTGATGCCGGTTTGGTGGCATGTCGCCTGCAAATGACGCAAAGGCTACAATAACGTTAGCAACGGGTTGCCCCTCTGCATCGATAACCTTTCCTGAAAAACTTGCCGCTATGCTCGGTAGCGCGGTCGAAACCAAAAGCGCAACACTCGCAACGCAAACGCCAAGGAATGTCGGGTAAGAACGTTTCATAGTTGAACGCCTCCTTTTGTTAATGTAACGTGAGTTTGATAAATAAATGAAGGATTCTTTTGTCCAAAGAGAACTCTTTTGGTATCAATGAAGTCGTCAACTTTTCACGAAAAGAAGCGCGCTGATGCGTGTTGTAGATTGATTGATAGGGTCTCTTACTTTAATTATAAGCATGAAATCGGAAAAGTTAAGGGTAAATGCCATATTTTTTCGGGATTTCACCAAAAATATGCGTTGTGCTCGTCCAATGAAGAGTTCTGGCGGAAAAAATAGAGGAGATCAGATAGTAGGCACCCCCTATATCCCTCACTCCAACCTATGTGTACACTTCAATTTTTATTATCAAACTCACATTTTCCACAATTTATGAGAAGCTTGTAGAAAAGCGATCTTTCCCTTTTCAGTCACTTTTTACCCGTCAAAACCGGTTGCATGTAGGTTTTTAGGTCATCTGAGCGTTTGAACCATTTCTGGAGATGACTGCCGTATTTCTCTGGATTCTTTTTTGCCAGCGATTGGAAGACCTCACGTTTTTGGGCATCAAACTGGAGGAATACCTTCCAGGCGTAGTCTGGGTTCTGAGAACGTTTTGCTTCAAAATCGGCATTGAACGCTCTGACAGCATCCGCGGTGCCCATCCCCCATTGACCGTCCGCTTTAACACCGACAAGTTTCTGGACCTCTTTTACCGCTTCTCTGCCCACCAGTGTAACGAAATCGGCATAGATCAGTTGGAGTGCGGGGTGGATGTCCCAGGCGTGCCATCTCCTTTGGAGCGTGTCATAATAGTAACGTTTGATGATGGTAATATCGACTTTTGGGTCTTTGAGCGGATTGAGTTTTCGGTCACCCGCAAGTTCTCGGACATATCTGGGTAGGTGGCGGATATCGCCCTGTTTGCTGCGCCATATCTCCCATTTTTTTTGGGTGATACCGGCATAATTGTTAGCGTCGTTGACGCTTTCATCGTGTGCGATGATGAACATGAGGGCGTGATCGTGATCAGCTGGCATGCCGCGGTAGGTGGTCAATATAGCGTAAACAGCAAAGAAGGAGCAGACTGCGATAATGGGTTTAATCATTTTTTTTCTCCTAATCGTAGAAATGTGGGTAGGTGGGGGACATGAGGATTAAAAAGTCTCTATAGATGCCGCCCCTACAGGGCTGAATCGTTTTTTAGATGCATATCTATAAACATACCGTCGCTACGCGACTGAAGAGGTTTTTTGAAGACTTCAATGTTTCCGTGTAAAATCCGGTTCGGTTAGGAAACCGAACCTACCGGCCTAGGAAAACAGAGATTACCGATGGAAGCGGCGTTCTAATTCATCGCGCCCCATTTCGACGATGATTGGACGGGAGTGCGGACAATTGAATGGGAGTTTTGCTTGTGATAACTCCTTGATGAGATTCATCATCTCTTTGGTATCCAATGTATCGCCTGCCTTGACAGCGGATTTGCATGCAAGCGTGATTAAGGCGTTGTCGATGGCCTCTGGAAGTTGTACATCGGTATGCGGTGCTTCCGGGAGTTTGTCGAGTAGGTCGGTGACGGTCTGTGCAGCGACACGGGTTGGGAGTGGGGACGGGATCGCTCGAATCAGGATCGTATTTCCCCCGAATTCCTCCAGATCAAAACCGAGTTTCTTGAAGATGTCGCCGTGAATTTTCAAGGCACCGAGTTGCTGGGGTGTGGCTTCAAGAGTGACCGGCAATAGCAACCCTTGCACAGGAATCCCCTCGGCTTGCATCTGGTTGACGAAGCGTTCATAAAGGACACGCTCGGCGGCGACGTGCTGGTCGATGAAGAAGATTTTATCTTCCGCCTCAGCGACGATATAGGTTTTAAAGAGGTTCGTCTTGAGTTGGACATTCTCGAAATCGAGTAGGCTGAGATTTACACCTTCAGGGATCTCTTGCTGTGGGGGTTGCACGACGATTTCAGTAGGTGTGGATGCAGTTTGCGTTTCCGAGGTGTCAAGGGTTTCAGGCTTTTGTTCGGTGTCCTCTGTTTCCTGTGTCGGGACAACAGGTGGTGCTTGTGTGCGCTGCGTCTGTGTTATAGGCGTTGTGGTGCGTTGCCTACTTCCAGCGACTGATGGGGTCCGCTGTGTGGAAATTCGTTGTGATAGGTTGGTATCACGGGTTTCAGTGTCTACCTCGGATTGCGTCGGTTCAACGGGTGTCTCAATTTTGGGGATGTACTTCGCTTTATGGACGGCGTTGCGGAGTATCCGGACGATGCCGCTATAGATCGTTCGTTCGTTACGAAACCGCACCTCAATCTTGGCGGGATGTACATTGACATCGACTGTCTCCGGTTCCAGTGTTAGGAAAAGCAGTGCAACAGGTTGTCTGCCCCTCGCAACCATAGCATCAAGTGACTCTGTGAGTGCTGCGCCGATGATCCGACTGCGGATGGGTCGCTGATTGAGAAAAAAGAGTTGATACTCACGATTCGGTTTCGTAAACTCCGGTTTTCCGAGTAAACCGTATACCTTCAGGTCAGGTAACTCCTCTGTGAATTCGATGAGGTTTTCAGCGAACTCTTTACCGTAGAGGAGACGTACCCGTTCCAGATGCGAATCGCAGGCGCGGACATCAAGGATGGTTCTACCATTATGCGTCAGCGAAAAATGGATGTTCGGATGCGCGAGTGCTGCCCATGTTACCTGATTTGTGACGTGGTTCATCTCGGTGGTATCGGTTTTGAGGAATTTCAGGCGTGCAGGGACATTGTAAAAGAGATTGTTAATCGACATGTGGGTGCCGGGAGAACAGCCACTCTCCTCCACAGCGCGGAAAACGCCACCATCAACGTTGACCTTTGTCCCCTCAAGTGCGTCAGCGGTGCGGGTGAGGAGTTCAAATTGTGAGACCGAGGCGATACTTGCCAACGCTTCGCCACGGAATCCGAATGTTTGGATACATTCGAGGTCTTCAATGCGGTCTACTTTGCTCGTTGCGTGGCGTTCTAAGGCGAGCAGCGCGTCCTCGCGTTCCATGCCGCTCCCGTTATCGGAGACATGAATGAGGCGTTTGCCGCCTGCCCGGATTTCGACACGGATAGAGGTGCTTTCCGCGTCCACGGCGTTCTCTATTAGTTCTTTGACGACGGAAGCGGGACGTTCAACGACTTCGCCCGCGGCGATCTTATTGGCAACATCTGCAGAGAGTATTTTAATCTTGCCCATGCTTTTAAATATTAGGTTTCTGCTCGGTTTTTTCCGTTGTCAAAAACCGGTTTCCGCCTAAATCTACCTCCATTTGGTAGAATTGCGTTTCCCTTCCTCTTGCGACAACCGCATTGGATGAGATTGATCAACAACGGGCAATGAATTGCCCTACTACGAACTGAACATACTTTTGTGATTATCCAACATCTGCACAGGAAACCAACAGCCTATGCTACAGCAAATTATCCAAACTATATCTAATTTATTTTGCCTCTTGATACAAGTAACAGTTGCATGAATGCGTTTGCGTGAAATTGGTTTCACCCGGATATTCGTCCTTACACATAGGCATTACTTCTGGGCAGCGTGGATGGAAATAACAGCCAGACGGTCGATTGATGGGTGAAGGCACGTCCCCTTCCAATCGAATTTTTTCGACACCGGTCTGTGGATCCATCTTCGGGACAGCGGAGAGGAGTGCGCGCGTATAGGGATGTTTGGGTGAATCGAAAATTTCCTCTGTCGTCCCGCGCTCAACAATTCTACCGAGATACATCACCGCCACTTCATCTGCAAAGTACTCAACAACAGAAAGGTTGTGTGTGATGAAGAGGTAGGTGAGATTGAAATCGGTCTGCAGCGATTTTAGGAGATTCAGTATTTGCGCTTGCACGGACACGTCTAACGCGCTGGTCGCCTCGTCGCAGACAATGAACTCCGGATCAACGGCGAGACAACGTGCGATACCGATGCGTTGTCTCTGCCCGCCGGAAAACTCATGCGGGTAACGCGTCACCATATCTGGCGACAGACCGACGCGATGCATCAACGCTGCGACTCGCGCTTGGCGTTCTTCGACAGATTCTCCAATATGGTGTGCTTGCATCCCTTCCTGAATGATGGCACCTACAGTCATCCGCGGGTTCAGGGAAGCATAAGGATCCTGAAAGATAATTTGCATCCGTTTCCGATAGGGGTGCATATTCTGACGCGTGGCATCTGCAATATTAACACCGTCATAGACGAGATCCCCTTCAACAGGGACACCCAATCGGAGGATGGCTTTGCCGAAAGAGGTCTTGCCAGAACCAGATTCTCCGACGAGCGCGAGTGTCTTACCGCGCGGAATATCGAGCGTAACATCGTCAACGGCATAGACATAACCGACCGTCCGTTTGAAGATCCCCTTCTGGATAGGGTAGTGGACACAGAGGTTTTTCACCTGAAGTTGCGGTTGTGTGTCTGCGGACTGTGTTGAAGATGCCTCTATTTTATCCGTATCCGTTTTGAGTTCCAGTTTTGCACCCCCAGCCACTGTAGCATTGAAGGGCGGTTCAGGGTTGTAGAGATGGCAAGCGACGTTGTGCGCACTGCCGTTAACGGCATGTAGTATCGGCGGAATGGTTTCGCAGCCGTCCATAACTTTTGGACAACGATCCGCGAATCGGCAGCCGTCATTATAATCGGTGGCTTTCGGGACTCTGCCGGTAATCGTGTGTAATTGTGTGCCGCGTTTATCGCGAGCAGGGGTCGATTCCAGCAGTTTCACTGTGTACGGGTGCTGTGGTGTCTCGTAGAGTTGTTTCCAAGTGCCTATCTCGGCAATCTTTCCGGCGTACATAACGGCAACACGGTCGGCTATGTTGGCAACGACACCCAAGTCATGTGTTATCAGTAGCACTGCCATCTGTAATTCTTGCTGGAGGCGTTGGATGAGTTCAAGGATCTGCGCCTGTATAGTGACATCGAGTGCAGTTGTCGGTTCATCGGCGATGAGGAGTCCCGGACGGCAAGAGAGTGCCATCGCAATCATGACGCGCTGTTTCATACCACCGGACATCTGGTGCGGATATTCATCGTACCGCGTCGCGGGTTCCGGGATACCGACGAGATCGAGCATTTCGATTGCAGCGTTGCGTGCAGCGGTGCCTTGAAGGTCTTGATGTTGTCGGATCGCCTCCGAAATCTGGTAACCGATCGTGAAAACGGGATTCAGGCTGGTCATCGGTTCCTGGAATACCATGGCGATGTCGTTGCCTTGAACCTTCCGTTTCTCAACCTCTGGCAAGCGTAGGAGGTCCTGTCCTTTGTAAGAGATGGCACCGCCCGCGATAAATCCAGCGGGCTGCGCGACGAGTTGGATGACGGACAGCGCGGTGACGCTTTTCCCGCAACCCGACTCACCGACGAGCGCGAAAATCTCATTCGGTGCGATGTCGAACGAGATACCGTCAACGGCACGGGCAAATCCTTCAGGTGTCCGAAAATAGGTTTTGAGGTCTTGTACGCTGAGCAGTGCTTCTTGCATAAGGTTACTATAGCAGAGAAACTCCTGAAAGTCAAGGGAAATTTGTCATGTAAACTAAATGCCCTTGGTATCGTTATGTCTGATAAACCCCGACGCGTTTGAAGAAGAACGATATAACTTACAACAAAATTATATCAATCAAATTGCAGGATCTGTGCTATACTGAGTTTATATGTTCAGTCTACAGATTTCTGCCATAGAAAACCTCAAAAATAGAGGTGCAAAATTTTGAAGGAGAATCGAAAAATGATGAAAAGATATTTTGTAGGCTCGATCACTTTTGTATGTCTCTTCAGTCTGTTTTTCTTGATCGGTTGTGGTGATTCTGAAGACACGGATTCGATAGTGATACCCAGCGAACTTTACGATACCAATGAACTCACTTACGATATTAGCGATGCAGAGATTCAGGAACTGATGGCGTTAGATGTTCCCACAAACTGGGAGCAGACAAAGGATCCTGAGTTACGCGCCAAATATTACCATGCAAACCTGCTCAAACAATTCGGGAACATTCCTGCTGTTCATATCGTTGCAGCGCGTGAGCGAGAAAAAATATTAACAGGTGTCATGGTATTTACGACAACTGATGAAATGGTTGACTTTGAGAAGGCACGATATGTTCTCTGGCCCACCACGCACAATCGTGACAACCTTGAAAGGGTGCTGAAAATAAAATTGAGACGTGAGACAGATGATCCAGAGTTATTTGCTAAACTCTACAGAGAAGAGTTAATCGAACAGCATGGGGATATCCCAGAGGTTGAGGTTGTTGTTGAGGGAGAGACGAAGTTGTGGTTTGGAGGTTTTAGGTTTCCCGGTGATGAAGATGAGTACGTCGCCTTTCTGGAAGCGAAATATGTCCTTTGGCCGAATGACTCACAGTTACGAAGACTTGAAAAGTATCGAAAGGCACAAGCAGACGGAACACCGTTCCATCTCGTAGACAGGGATAATGACGATTAATTGATTACGTATAGCTGACACTGATTAATGTATATGTACTTCACATTTCTGTAAGGAGGCCCCAATAATGTTGAAAAGATATTTTGTAGGCTTGACCTCTATTTTATGTCTCCTCAGTTTGACATTCTTTGTCGGCTGTGGGGATCCTGAAGGGACGGAAAGGGCAGATTTAGTTGTCAACGACGACAACGACGACAACGATCCGGAACCGTTCGAGCCACTCGTACTGCCAGATGAATTCTACGACACCAGTGATCTGACTTACGATATCAGCGATGAAGAGGTACAGGAGCTGATGGCCTTAGAAGTTCCGGATCACTTCTTTCATGATCCGAAATATTTTCACGCGCAACTTCTCCAGCAATTCGGTAACATTCCAGCGGTTCATATCGTCGCGGAACGGCACCGAAAACGATTGCTGAACCCCGGGGGATTCATCGCAACCCTTGACGAAGCGGTTAATTATGCCAAAGCACGATATGTGCTCTGGCCGAACGAGTCGACTAAAAAGTCTCTTGAAGGATATCTGAAAGATAAATTAATGCATGAGACGGAGGACCCCGAACTGTATGGCAAAATCTACAAAGAACAATTAATCGAACAGTTTGGGAATATTCCGGAGGTTGATATTCTCGTTGAGGGAGAGAAAAAATATATGTTCGGAGGCTTCAAACTCCCCGATGATGCAGATATATACCTCGCCTACTTTGAGACACTCTATGTTCTCTTTCCAAATGCTTCAACTTTGCGCGACCGTGACAGAGCCAGAGAAGAAGTCCGAAAGATAAAAGCAGAAGAATAACTCAGTTGATAGGCGCGTTTGATGAAGATTAATTTATTAATTCGGTAATTCTGATCTCTTTTCTGTCTGAATCGCGGAATGCACAGAGGACACAGAGGACGCGGAACTAAGAGATTGTTTTTCTGACGGTCTCCATCTCTTAGGAAGTGCCATGTAGAAGTTAGCGTCGCCTTTTCAGCGTTCTCCGCGTTTTCAGCGTTCTCCGCGATTCAGACGACAAGAAACCTATTTCACTCGGAAGCACCAGATGTGGGAGCTGCTTCGGCATCCTGCTGGGGTGGTGCGCTTTTTGCACAACGGAATCCGAGCCAACTGTTCGTGTTCGTCGGTGTATCATCCCCACGACTCGCTGCACCCGCGGGTCCCGGTGTGTTCCATGAACCGCCACGTGACACACGCATCGTATTGACACCTGTAAAATCTTCCATCAACGCCTCAATATTGGAGACACCGGCGATCGGATTTTTCTTCGGAGAGTGCCGATAAAAGTTTTTGTTATATTCATCGAGACACAGTTCCCACACATTCCCACCCATGTCGTGTAAACCGAACCCGTTTGGTAGATAACTGCCGACGGGTCGAGTGTGTTTTCCGTAGTACCCGTAGTTCGCTCTGCCGGGGTTACGGGAGTTCCCCCATACATACCGTTTATGTGCGATGCCGCCGCGTGCTGCCCTCTCCCATTCCGCCTCGGTTGGCAATCGCTTGCCGACCCACTTCGCATACGCCATTGCTGCGTACCAACTCACGTAGACGACAGGGTGGTTGGCTTTCCCCTTCGGGTAGTCGTTCCCGTTCCAGAGTCTGAGATAGTTGCCGTTATGGTATTCACTTGGAATGTTGTCTTTGCTCCATTCTGGATTGGCATCAACGAACGCCTTGAATTGTGCATTCGTCACCTCATAAGGATCCATATAAAACGCGTCAAGGTAGACGGTGTGTTGGGGAATGGCATCCATGATTTCATTGCTCCCCATCTGAAACTCACCTGCAGGGACATGTACCATTTCGGTTACGGCTCTCTCTAATTCCTGCGTCGATACGTCGCCTTTTCCGTTAGATTGGCGTGCTTTCTGAAAGTCAATTTTTGCAGCATCATGCTGTCCGAGTGCCTGCTTTGCCTCCCCACGGCTGTGATATGCTTCAGTATAATCGGATTTATGCGTTATGGCGGCATCAAAATCTTTTATTGCGCTGTCATACTCGCCGAGGGCAGCTTTGGCAACCCCACGGGTATGATAGGCGGAGGCACTGTCGGCGTTTAATTGGATAGCTTTATCGCTGTCGGTGATTGCTGCTTGATAGTGTTTCCGCGCCTCAGCGGTTTTTCCCTGTTGTGTTTTCAATCGTCCGAAGTGATACTTTGTCCATCCACGATCGTTGTAATTTGCATCATCGCCGGGTCCTAACTTGACGGCTTTGTCATAATCCTTTATCGCTGCCTGATACTGTTTTTCGGCTTTTTTGAGTTCGCCTTGTTCAGCGTTTAGTTGCCCGAAGAGAGATTTCGCCCAGCCGCGACCGCCGTAATTTCTATCGTCATCTGAATCTAACTTGATGGCTTTGCTATAATCCTTTATCGCCGCCTGATACTGCTTCTCGGCTGCTGTTGTATTCTGTTGCTTGGCTTCATATTCACCATAGTGGACTCGCGTGTGTCCGCGCCCGTTGTAGGTTGCATGGTTTTCAGACTCTAATTTGATAGCCGTGGTATAGTCGGTGATTGCTGTGATATAGTATTTCCGGGCTGCAGGCATGCGTCCATATTTGGCTATAGCCTCACCGTAGTGTACGCCTACATTCCCACGCGTGGTATAGGCACGCGCAAATTCAGGGTCCAATTCAACGGATTCATCGAGGTCGGTCATCGCCGCTTTATAGTCCTTGTCATGGTATCTCTCTTCCCCGCGCTCATGGTAACCATACGCACGGATCCGTTTCTGTTGATACCAATTTATCAGGGGTTCAACGTGTGTAGATTCAGCAAGCAGTGCCTTGAGTACGTTTGAAGGGACAGCGTAGCTGTAGACCTCATCCACAGCGGTACTGATGCCGATGACTTCGCCGCCGGTGTTTAGCATGGGACCGCCACTGTTTCCTTTAGAAATAGATGCCGTTGTCTGTAGCCATTTACCTCTGTATTGGTGGTTGTGTACCGCTCCCTCTGTGAGTTTGTATTTTCCACCCCCGGGATAGCCTATGGCGTAAATAGGTTCATTGCGTCTCACTGCATCGCTGTTGCCAAGGGATAGCGGTACGCCTTCACCCACGATTTTTAGGATGACGAGATCGTTTTCCATATCATACGCTGTGACACCTTCAACCATCCAGATGGTTTCATCATCACTGAGTTTGGCGAAAATGGGTCCGGGACGTGCGATGACGTGAAGATTCGTCACAATTTTATTGGGTTCTATGAAGAAACCACTGCCTGCGCCGACTCTCACAAAGTTTCCACCGGCGATGCGGACGACAGATGTTTTCCCTTTCTCGGCTGCCTGGTCTGCTGTCAGTGTTGGTAGGTTTTCGGAAACGCCTGAGTGTGGAACTGGGGCACATGAGAAGATAAACACTAAAGTGAAGATACTGAATAGAGATTTTTTGTTATGTTTCATGGGTGGAATACCTCTGGCTTTATTTTTCGATATTTGGGTCTATTTCCTTTGCCTTCTGGAAGTCTGCTTTGGCTGCTTCGTGCTGTCGGAGTGCTTCTTTTGCTTTCCCGCGTTCGGCATAGTAGCGTGCTTTTTTTGGATTGTGTCGGATGGCTTCATTGAAATCTTCAATTGCGCCGTTATGGTCACCGAGACCTGCTTTCGCAGCACCGCGCGTGTGGTAAATAGCAGCGCGAACTTCAGTACCTTTTGATTGTAGGCGCGAAGCCTCATCACTATCGGATACTGCCTCTTGATACAGATTTTGTGCTGCCTTCCTGTTCCCGGATTCAATTTCAACTTGCGCAAGCAGATACTGCGTCCACCCGCGATTATTGTAGGCTATACCGCACTTTGGGTCCCGATTAATAACTTCGGTATAGTCGTCTATCGCCATTTGATAGTAGCACCGCGCTTCCGCCAGAACGCCTTGATCCGCTTTGGATTCACCGATACGCCCTTTCGCTAACCCCCGGTTGTAGTAGGCTTTAGGATTGGATGGACTGAGTTGGATGGCTTTATCATAATCTTCAATGGCTCCCACATGGTCATCAAGCGCGGATTTCGCAACCCCTCGGTTATTGTAAACTACACCTGAATCCGAGTAGTTGAGATTAAGCAAACGGTTATATTTCGCTATCGCTGCTTTATGCTTCCCCTGCGCTCGCTTTCTATCCGCTTGTACCCGAATAGCATGGGCATATATGTCAGGCAGCTTTTGCCATCTGGTAAAAACTTCTATTTTCTCCGTTTCCTTAAAGAGCACTTTAAGCATATTAGCAGGCACAGCTCCTCCAAATCCAAGAGTATCATTCCCGATTCGGTCCATGGAACATGCAATACCAATAATTTCGCCATTACTATTTAGCACAGGGCTCCCACTATATCCTGGAAAAAACTGCGTTGTTATCTCAAACCATCCTCTGTTGTCACTACCAGATATGGTACCCGCCAGGCACTGGTACTCGGCATTAGCATACGCAAGCGTGTAAACTCGGTCACCCACCTTGACATTCTCACTGTTGCCGAGACGGAGCGGGGCATCACATTTTTCGGCAACCTTTAAAAGCACCAAGTCATTCTTAGCATCAGATGCGATAACGCCTGTGATAGTATATAAGACCGGATCCTTGTGAACTGATTTTTTGCATGCGTAGGGAAAGTCTTTATGATCTGGAAGGTAAATGGGTGTCTTTGTCACTTTAATCTGCTTTGCTGCAACAGTTTTTGCCGGTGCGACGACATGAATATTAGTTACGAGCGTGTCACTCGCTATGAAAAACCCAGTGCCAGCTATACTAACTTTCTCAGCATCTTTAGAAGCATTGTTATTAATACGCGAGAGGAATTTGTGCAAATTCGTATATGTCGCACTCCGGTTTCTATTAAAAAACTTATAAATGCGCCAGTGTAAGGTCAATATAGTATCGGGAATCGCTTCTATGTAGACTAAAGCGTTTCTACTCTCTTCTTCGAGCTGCTGTAGTACTTTATCTTTTTCCTGTTCCATAAAGGTGTTTCCTACCTATTACCTGTGTTGCGTGTCATGGGTGTTCTTCAAAATCTGGGTCTATTTCTGTTGCCTTTGCAAAGTCAGTGTCCGCTTCTTTTTGGTGCCCGAGTGCCTGTTTCGCAAGTCCGCGCTGGTGATAGGCGTGTGCGAAATCCGGCTTGAGTTTGATGGCGCTATCAAAGTCTTTGATTGCGTCATCGTGTCTGTCAAAGGCTATCTTTGTGGCTGCGCGTGTGCAGTATGCATAAGCGTTTCGCCGATCGCGTTTGATCGCTGCCTCACTGTCGTCCATCGCCGCTTCATAGAGTTCTCGCGCGGCTTCCATGTTTCCATCAGCGGATTCGTATTCCGCAATGAGATACTTTGCATAACCGCGGTTGTTGTAGTTTCTACCGGCGAGGCTGGGGTCCGGGGCGACCTGGATGGCTTTTGTATAGTCTGGAATCGCTGCATGATACAGCCGGATGGCTTCCGCCTCATCTCCCTGTGCGGCTTTGTCTAACCCGAGGAGGTATTTCGCTAACGCGCGATTATAGTACGCGCCATACGCCTCCGCCTCGCTCAGGCCGATACTGAGGGCTTTATCGTAATCTTCAATGCCTTCGGTGTACTGTTTCAGTTCCATTCTCGCCTGCGCACGATTGTAGTAGGCGGGTGCTGCATCCGGGTTTCGTTCAATGGCAGTGCTACAGTCAATGATGCCGCCTTCAAAGTCTCCCAGAGTCGTTTTCGCAGCACCGCGATTGAAGTATGCTTCTGTGAAGTCTGGATTGCATGCCAGGGCGGCATCCCAGTCAGCGATAGCACTTTCGGGGTGTCCAAGGAGACTCTGTAAAGCGCCGCGATTGTGATAGATTTCCGCTAAATCCGGATTGAGTTGCAACGCAGCTGTGTAGTGTTTTATCGCCGCCTTATATTGTTTTTCTTTTTGCTTGAGGTATCCGTGAGAAGCCTCGGTATAAGCGCGTATTCGGGGTCGCTGTCTCCATGTTTCAAAAGGTTCCGCTGCCCCCACTTCTGCAAGGAGTGCCCTGACGGCATTTGAAGGAATCGCGTAGGCGAATTCCCGGGTATCACCTGCCCCGGTCCCAGTAGCGGATGAACTGCCCGCAACGGCAATGCCGATGGCTTGACCTGCCCTGTTTATTACGGGCCCGCCGCTATTCCCGTGGGAGAGCAGCGTTTTTAAGCGCAGATGTGCGTCGTTAGCGCGGATGCCGTGTACGGTGCCTTCCGTGATGGCACCTCTTGCCCGCTTCTCCTCTATACCACCACCGGTGCAGCGGACTGCGTAAACCCGTTCACCTTTCTTGAGGGTATCGCTGTCACCGAGGGGCAGCGGCATCCCTTCAGTCGGAATCTGCAAGATGACCAGGTCCGTTTTGTCATCAAACGCAACCACATCCGTAACGGGATACGGGGTGGGCAGAGTCACCGGCTCTACCAAAACCGATGTCGTACCGACAACACAGTGAATGTTCGTTGCAATCAGGTGCGGTGCTACAAAAAAACCACTGCCTGCTGCGACCTTAACGGCTTGTATCTGCTTACCCCTGCGGTGTCCGGTCGGTTCTACCTTCAAAAGGACAACGGAAGCCCGCAAGGCTTTTGATGCAATCCGTTGGAGTGTGCTATTTTGCTTCTTTTTCGTCCTACTTCTCTTTCTTTTCATGGAGCCTTCATCTCTTATGTTATCCAAGCCTTCTTTTGCTTTTATTATATCTTAAATTTTGGGTTCTGCAAGGGAAATATTTGACATTCTTCACAGAATGTGGTATCCTAATTAAGAAGCACACGTTTTTACCAAGTTTGACAAAATTTTCATAACATCACGTATCATTCAAACGAGATATGGACAAAAAATCGCTTACCACACTGACATCGCAATATAGGGAGTTTGTGCGCTATAATACCCTATCCCAAGATAGCCTTTCTGCTGTCACGGGTTTGCGCGCCATATCTATTATTATTGCTATTCGTCGTGCTGTGGTGGGCTAATCACGAGTAGATAAGTAGTTTTTATTGGAACGCCCATCACTGAAACGACTATTTCGGTGAGGGTGTTTTTTTTTTAGAGGAATTTCGTATGTTTGAAGAGGTATCACCCCAATTTACGTTTGCGGAGAAAGAGAAACAGACCTTAGCGTTCTGGCGCGAAAACGAAATCTTTCAGAAGAGTATGGAGATGTACAAGGACGCGCCGCCCTTCGTCTTTTTAGAGGGACCGCCGTTTGCAAACGCGCCGCCCGGTGTTCATCACGTCCTCGCGCGCATCATGAAAGATGCCGTCTGCCGTTATAAGACGATGACGGGACATTACGTTCACCGCAGAGCCGGATGGGACACACACGGACTCCCTGTTGAATATCAGGTCGAAAAACAACTTAATATCAGAAATAAAGCGGAATTAGAGGCTTACGGCGTTCAGAATTTTATCGAAAAGTGTAAGGAGAATGTGTTCCAATACGAGCAGAATTGGCGAGAGATGACGGAGCGCATCGGCTTCTGGGTCAATCTGGACGAGGCTTATATTACACTGTCAAACGATTACATTGAGAGTGTCTGGTGGGTGCTACGACAGGCGTGGGATAAAGGATTGCTCTATCAAGGACATAAAGTGCAGCCGTACTGCTATCGGTGTGGCACAACCTTAGCGAGCCACGAAGTCGCGCTCGGTTACCAAGAGGTCGCCGATCCATCTATCTTTGTTCGGTTTCCGCTGAAAAACAGAGAAAATACGTATCTCCTCGTCTGGACGACGACACCGTGGACATTGCCATCTAACGTCGCTGTCGCTGTCGGTGAAGATTACGATTACGTCGCAGTAGAAGAACATAACGGGCAGCACCTCATCCTCGCGAAAGAGTGTCTGCCGAGCCTATTCGGAGATGAACTTCCCCAGATCGTCGAAAACTATAAGGGTAGGGATCTCCAAGATTGGGCGTATGAGCCGCTTTTTGACAGTGGAGAACACGCAGAAAGATCTCACTATGTTGTTACTGGCGATTTTGTAACGACGACAGAGGGTAGCGGCTTGGTCCATATCGCCCCTGCGTTCGGGCAAGATGACTACGAGATCGCGCAGCAACACAACCTTCCGCTGGTGCAATTGGTGGGGCCCGATGGCAGATTTGTCTCGGAAGTCAAAGCGTCGTGGGCGGGTGAATACGTCAAAGATGCCGATCCACAAATCATCGAGAATTTAGATGGGCGCGGGTTGTTGTTTAAAGCTGCTGAATATACGCACCAATATCCGTTCTGTTGGCGATGCGATACACCGCTGCTCTACTACGCTCGCGAATCGTGGTTTATCCGCACCACCGCTATCCGAGACCAGATGCACCAGCATAACCAGCAGATTAATTGGTATCCGGAACACATCAAAGACGGACGTTTCGGGAACTGGTTGGAAAACAACATTGATTGGGGTTTGAGTCGTGAACGCTATTGGGGCACACCACTGCCGGTTTGGGTGTGTGACGATTGCGGACATCAACACTGCATTGGCAGTATTACCGAATTGAAAGCACTCGGTGTAGATGTACCCGACGCTATTGAGTTACACCGTCCGTATGTAGACGATATTGTGCTCGCCTGTGAGGAATGCAGCGGCACGATGCATCGTGTCCAAGATGTAATTGATTGTTGGTTTGATTCTGGTTGTGCGCATACGGCACAATGGCACTACCCGTTTGAGAACAAAGAACTATTTGAACAAGCCTATCCGGCAGATTTCATCTCCGAAGCGATTGATCAGACGCGAGGGTGGTTCTATAGCCTTTTGGCGACCGGCACACTTCTCTATGACAAGCCTGCCTACAAAAACTGCCTCTGCCTTGAACTCATTATGGGACCTGATGGTCAAAAAATGAGCAAGAGCCGAGGAAATACGGTGGATCCGTGGACAATTTTGAATGAACAAGGCGCAGATGCGATGCGATGGTATATGTTCACTGCAACCACACCGTGGACACCGCGTGCTTTCAAACCGGAGGGCATTGACGAAGCCTTAAAGAGGTTCATGGGAACGCTCCACAACGTCTACAGCTTCTTCGTTATGTATGCCAACCTCGAACAGGTTGATGTTTTGCAAGATGCACCGCCGGTTGGAGAACGCGCCGTTGTAGACAGGTGGATCCTGTCGCGCCTCCATACGCTCATTGACGATGTGCGTGCTGAGATGGAGAATTACCATCTCACGAACGCGCCACGTGCGATTGAGGCGTTTGTGGACGACCTCAGCAACTGGTATGTCCGTCGTTCCCGCGACCGTTTCTGGGGTGCGGAAGCAGGACCTGACAAACAAGCGGCTTATGCGACACTTTACGAGGTGCTTGTAACCGTCGCGAAACTCGCTGCACCGTTCGTTCCATTTTTGGCGGATGAACTCTACCGGAATTTGGTGTGCTCGCTTGATGCTGAGGCACCGCCGAGCGTACACCTCGCGGTATACCCGGTAGCAGATGCGTCATTGAAAGACGCAGAGTTAGAGACCGATATGGCTTTTACACGCGAAGTGATCAGCATGGGACATGCCGCACGCAACCGATCCGGCATTAAGACGCGCCAACCGCTTGCTGAGATTACCATCGGTGGACTTTCGGATACAGAAAAGGCGACCGTTAACCGTCTATCGGAACTCGTCTATGATGAACTCAATGTCAAAACCATTGTCTTCACAGAGGAATTAGATGCGTTCGCGCAGGTTACACTCAAACCCGACTTTAGGGTATTGGGACCCAAATACGGTAAAGGCGTTCAAGCGATCGCGAAGGCACTTGCTACTGCAGACGCAATGCAGACGAAGGCGGAATTGGAAGCCGCTGGCAGTTTAGAGATCGAAACATCGGGAGAAACCTATACCGTTGCAGCGTCAGAAATTGACGTGCAAACGCAGAACCGAGAAGGTTTCTTTGTAGAGGTAGACGCTCGGAAATTCGTCGCGTTGTCAACGGAACTGACGCATGAATTGGTCCTTGAAGGTTTGGCACGCGAGCTTGTCAATAAAATCCAAAACATGCGGAAGGATGCCGATTTTAACGTTTCCGATCGGATTAGGCTGAGTTTGACCGACGCATCACCGCTTGTAGACGAAGCGTTCCAAGCGCATCGGGCGTATATCCTCAGCGAGACGCTAACAATGGCAGTCGTAGACGCGCCGAGCGAAAAAGCGTTCACCGTTGCACAAAAACTCAACGATGAATCGGCGACCTTGAGCGTTGAACAAGTTTAGTCTGTCTTTTCTCCGCTGGCGAGGTTCAACATGGCATCGGTGCTGCAGAATCAGTTGAGGTTATGTGTTGGCTTTCGGAGAATCAGATCCAATTGAACGTGTGTCCAACAAGCAATGTGATGTTAGATGCTGTGTCGGATCTTACGTCACATCCGATCCGGACCTTATTTGATAACGGTGTGCCGGTGACGATTAACACGGATGATCTGATGATATTCGGTCAGAGCGTCTCCGAGGAATATCGGAATCTCTACCGAGCGGGGGTCTTCAGTGCTGAAGAGTTAGACGGTATTCGGTGCGCGTCCCTTGAAGTTCTTAATTGAAATCAAAGTAAAAGATCGTGAGCGCAGCTCGCTCCTACCAAAAGAGGCGTGTGTGTTTTAGAAGCTATGCAACAGAAAAACGCTACTATATGCAAGTAGATTGACATATAGTGCTACTATTTGCAAACAGGTTGACATATAGTAGCACTATATGTTATAGTTCCCGTAGGTTGGGTTGAGCGGGAAAGCCCTTTGGTTGTGTTTCTACAGAAAATCAGGCATCACCATGAAACATTGATAGGAAGAGGTATCGCGAAACCCAACAAAACCCTTGTAGCTCCCCTAAAAGCGTTGGGTTTCACTTGTGTTTGAGTGTCTTCAGATCTCTTAGTCCTGTAGGTTGGGTTGAGCGGGACAGAAAAGGGGAGTTCGTGTTCCAAATACGCGTGAAATCCGCGTTGGTATCCTATTCACACAATCATGCAGCGAAACCCAACTTGAGACCCTCAGGTGCCGGAAATCGCAAAGGTGTTGGGTTTCTCTCGGTTTTCTGTTTGACGTGGCATCTATGGGGCAGGCTGAGTGTTGTGCACCTTTTCAGCTTTTTGGAAGTATCCGTTCAACCCAACCTACGGGACGCTTTATTTTTTTGCAAACCCACATTATGATTAAAGTATAAAAATAGAATTGTTGGTGATATATATTATGAGATATCGTCGAACAAAAATCAGCGGCAGAACGTACTTCTTTACTCTCGTTACCTATAATCGCCGACCATTCCTCTGCACCCCTGCTAATGTAGAATTACTACGCCAAGCATTTCGGTATATACAACGACATCCTATAGATATTGATGCTTTTGTTTTGCTTCCTGACCACCTTCACTGTATCTGGACTTTACCTGAAGATGATCACAACTTTTCAATGCGATGGCGGTTAATCAAGAGTTACTTTAGTCGTTATTGTCAGGACAAATATCATGGTATTGTTTCTAAATCGCGTCAAAGTAAACAGGAGTGCGCATTTTGGCAACGAAGATTTTGGGAGCATCTGATTAGAGATGATCGAGATTATGCTAAACATGTCGAGTATATTCATTATAACCCTGTAAAACATGGTTTAGTGACTGCCCCAAGGGATTGGGAATATTCAAGTTTTTATCGCTACGTTCGGAGTGGCTTGTATGATGAGATGTGGGGCGCAGGAGATGAAATTTTATTTTCTCCACAAATCGGGAACGAGTAGATTGCGTGGCGTGAATTTGGGGACGTTGATTGCCGAAATATGTTCACGTGATAGATAAAAAACTTGCCTTAAAATCGAATTTTTGCTATAGTACGGTTTAAAATAAATCTCTAAAACCTGTCTCATAAATACCAATTTCTGTGGCGGGGTCTCCACGCCTCAGCCTTCATGAAGTAACTTATTCAATTCCAGTTTAGAATGAAAGGAGATTCCGGTCATGCGAGATTTTTCGTATATTGCCGCGACAACGATACCGGAAGCCGTCGCACTGCTCGACGAAAAGGGAGAAAACGCACGTATTTTAGCTGGTGGCACCGACCTCATCGTTCAGGTGCGCGAAGCACGCCGAGACGTTGATTGGATGATTGACATCAAATCAATCCCCGAGGTTAACGTTTTGGATTACAATGCCGATACTGGCTTGGTGCTTGGTGCTGCAGTTGAGTGCTATAAGATTTACGCCGATGATGCAATTTGCGATGCCTATCCGGGTTTAATCGATGCGACCACAATTATCGGTGGTACCGCGATTCAGGGACGCGCCGGCGTTGGGGGTAACCTCTGTAACGCCTCCCCTGCAGCAGATGGAATACCGCCACTGATTGTGTTAAATGCCACTTGCGTCATTGCCGGACCCAACGGTGAACGCGAACTGCGTGTGGAGCAGTTCTGTACAGCCCCAGGACAGACCGCGTTAGAAAAAGGCGAGATGCTCGTCTCTATGAAAATACCAGCACCCGCAAGCAATTCAAGCTCGTACTATCTCCGGTTTATTCCGCGCAATGAGATGGACATCGCTGTTGTCGGTGCCGGTGCCTCTGTGACACTTGATGATGCGAAACAGACGATTGTCTCTGCCCGAATCGCACTCGCTGCTGTCGCGCCTACACCGCTCTTTGCGGAGGAAGCGAGTGCGCTACTTGCGGGTCGCGAGGTCTCTGACGAAGCAATCGACGCAGCTGCACAAGCCGCACAAGCGATCGCACGTCCGATTAGCGATATGCGTGGCACTGCTGAACAACGGACACACCTCGTCGGTGTGCTGACGCGACGCGCACTCAACGGTGCAATCCAGAGAGTTCGAGACGCTGCGTAAGTATTGCCCATTTTTTACAAATTATTGCACATAATCGGACAAAACCGAGCGAAAACCGAATTGTTAAAGGAACGAAAGGAACCGATATCATGGCGAGAAGATCGCACGTTCAGACAACTCTTAATGGCGAAACAGTGGAATTTCTCTGTGAACCGAGGCAAAGCCTGCTGGAGGTACTCAGGGATGAACTCCACCTGACAGGTGCAAAAGAGGGCTGCAATAATGGCAATTGTGGGGCATGCAGCGTCATCCTCGACGGTAGGTTGGTTAATTCATGTCTTGTCCTCGGTGTAGAAACTGAAGGCAAATCTGTCGAGACGATTGAAGGCCTCGCTGAACCCGACAAACTGCATCCTATCCAAGACGCTTTCCTCGAAAACGCCGCGCTTCAATGCGGTATTTGCACACCTGGTTTCATTATGAGTGCGAAAGCACTCCTCGATCAAAACCCGAATCCGACCGAACACGAAGTCCGATACTGGTTGGCTGGAAATTTGTGCCGCTGTACCGGTTACGATAAAATTGTCCGTGCTGTACTTGATGCAGCCGCAGCTAAGTGAAAGGAGCGTCCTTCGCATGCTCGGGATAATAGAATTATAGGCACTGCAGGCGGGGTTTTAAACCCCGCCTGCAGTAGGAGTCGTTAGCACATTTTCTATTTCTCACATAGCGAATTGACGGAAAAGGAATGCTCGAAAACAAAGATTACAAGGTCATCGGAACGCGTCCCATCCGCCATGACGGTGTTGATAAAGTCACCGGTAGAGCACTGTATGGGGCAGATTTTCAGGCTGCAGGACTCCTCCACGGCAGGGTGCTACGGAGTCCGCACGCACACGCACGCATCACTTCAATTGACACAAGCCGTGCCGAGGCACTTCCCGGCGTGAAAGGCGTTGTCACTGCGAAAGACCTCCCGGACGCAGGTGACAAAGTTGCTGATCTCGGGGAAGGTGCTGTTAATCTCAAACATCTTTGTGACAATATCTTGGCGAGCGACAAGGTGCTATATAAAGGTCACGCTGTCGCTGCTGTCGCTGCGACGAATCCGCACATCGCTGAGGAGGCTTGCACACTCATTGATGTCGAATATGAGGTGCTGCCCCCTGTCTTAGAGGTCCGGCAAGCGATGGAGCCGGATGCGCCGCTCCTACATGAACACCTCAAAACGACTTCACTCGGTGAAACCGCGGATGAACCGAGCAATGTCGCCAGTCACATTCAACACAAACTCGGTGATCCTGAAAAAGGGTTTGCCGAAGCGGATGTCATTATCGAACGTGAGTTCGTTACAGGTACCGTCCACCAAGGCTATATTGAGCCGCATAACGCCACGGCACACTACAATCAGGATGGTCAGTTGACGATTTGGTGTAGCACACAAGGTGCGTTTACTGTCCGCGAACAGGTTGCCGAAATTCTCCAATACCCGATTTCAAAAATTAAGGTCGTTCCGATGGAGATTGGCGGCGGTTTTGGCGGTAAGATTAGTGTATACATTAAACCTGTTGCAGCGTTGCTTGCTAAGAAGACGGGTAAACCCGTCAAGGTGCTGATGAACCGAGCAGACGTGTTTGAAGGGACAGGACCGACGCCGGCTTCTTTCATTCGTGTTAAGATGGGTGCTACCAATGATGGAAAAATAACCGCCGCTGAGGCGTATCTCGCTTTTGAGGCAGGTGCGTATCCCGGTTCCCCGGTTGGCCCTGGCGCGATGTGTATCTTTGCGCCTTATAACATAGAAAACGTTATTATTGACGGCTACGATGTCGTTGTGAACAAACCGAAAACTGCGCCTTACCGCGCCCCTGGGGCACCAAACGCCGCTTTTGGTTCGGAGACAGTTGTTGACGAGATCGCGGAGAAACTCGGCATCGATCCACTTGAGATCCGGTTGCTCAACGCTGCGAAAGAGGGTGACCGACGGGCAGATGGACCTGTTCACCCGCGCATCGGTTGCATTGAGACAGTCGAAGCAGCGAAAGCGCATCCGCACTATACCGCACCGAATGGGAAGAAGCACCACGGTCGCGGTGTCGCTTCTGGCTACTGGTTCAATATCGGCTTGGAGTCGAGCGTGACGATTAATGTCAACTCCGATGGCACAATTAACCTCATTGAAGGTTCCACAGACATCGGTGGCACGCGTGCTTCGATCGCTATGCAGGCGGCAGAAGTGCTCGGCATCTCTGCTGAATCGGTCAATCCAAGCGTTGTTGATACCGAATCTGTCGGTTACACCGCTGTGACGGGTGGTAGCCGCACAACTTATGCGACAGGTTACGCTGCCTATGAAGCCGCACAAGATGTCAAACGACAGATGATTGTTCGTGCAGCGAAACTCTGGGAAGTTGATGAAGCGAACGTGCAGTTTGCAGATGGCGAATTCTCAAGTATCAATGGTAAAGAGGAGCAGATTAGTTTCCGCGACCTATGTGCACGGCTCGGTGAAACCGGCGGTCCGATTGTAGGCAGTGGGACCGTAAATCCGGGTGGTGCTGGTGGTGCCTACGCAACGCACGTGGTGGATGTAGCAGTGGACGAGGAGACCGGCAAGGTCGATATCCTCCGCTATACCGCAGTCCAGGATGCCGGAAAAGCCATCCATCCCAGCTACGTTGAGGGCCAAATCCAGGGCGGTGCTGTTCAGGGTATCGGATGGGCGTTGAACGAAGAATACATCTACAACGCCGAAGGTGAAATGACCAACGCCAGCTTCCTCGATTACCGGATGCCGACCTGCTTGGATTTACCTATGATCGATGCTGTCATCGTTGAAGTCCCAAATCCGGGGCATCCGTATGGTGTGCGTGGGGTCGGTGAAGTGCCGATTGTGCCACCGATGGCTGCCATCGCTAATGCTATCTACGATGCAATCGGTGTTCGGATGACGGAACTCCCGATGTCGCCGGATCGACTTCTGAAAGCGATGGGCAAAATTTAAGATTGACAGGAAAGAACGAAATCACGGAAACTGTCAGAATCGCGGAGTGCGCGGAGTGCACGGAGCACGCGGAAAAGGGAACTCTAACTTCTACATCGCCTTTCGTCCGAGATGGGTGCTGTCAGAAAAACAATCTCTTAGTTCCGCGTTCTCAGTGTCCTTTGTGGCTTCCGCGATTCTGACAGAAAAGAGATCAGAATTACCGACAACCGATAACCACTAAAAAAATGCCAATCGTAGCCATCCCATCCCTCCTACGTAATCTAACCAACGGCAAAGAAAGTATTACTGTTCCCGGTACCACTATCCGAGAGGTCATCGATAATTTAGAGACCCGCTATCCGGGTATGAAAGCGCGGTTGTGCGAGGATGATCGCATTAAGCCTGGACTTGCTGTGTACGTCAACGGTCTTCTCACACGCGGCAGTATCCTCGAAAGCGTTGATGCAGACGCAGAGATTCATTTCCTCCCTGCTATCGGTGGTGGTATAGCAGCACCCAAATAACATTCCTGCGACACTTTCGCTTTGAAAGTGTGTCTTTGTATAATCTTCCAGAAAGGAGCAGCCGCGATGAAATCAAGAGAATTGAGATTCAGCGTCTTCACACTCTTTTTATTTATGACCATCTCAGCGTACACGGCCCTTTGTGTTGGTGAAGTGCTGTTTGAAGATAACTTTAATAAGAAGGCAATTGACAAAGGTAAATGGGCACCTACAGGAACCTGGTCTGCAGATGGCAAAACACTGACGGTTAACGGCGGGGAAGTCGGGATTACTATAAAAAACGACTTTACTGACTTTGAGTTCTATGTTGACTTTCACATGATAAACCCGCTATGGGCAGCGAATTGGGTCGTGCGTGCAGAAGATCCGAATAATTGTACGCTGGTTCAAATTGTGGCAGATAATCGGAATCAATTTTGGTGGTTTACAAGAGTCGGCGGCAATTATATCGTTAAGGATGAAGATAAGTTGGACAACGAATCAGGTGTGCACGCTGAGTTGGGGAAATGGTATACGATAAAAATAGTTGCCGAAGGTGATCGTTACGACCTCTACCTCGCTGAGCGTGGCAAGGAACTCAAATTATGTTGCACATGGAAAGATGATACCAATGATAAGGGTGGCATAGGTTTCAGAGCCGGTGGCGGCGAACACTCTCTGTATGACAATGTGTTAGTTACAACTGTGGGTCACAGTTTTGCAGTGAACCCCGAAGATGCTTTACCAGTTACATGGGGCAAACTCAAAACTGTCCCATAAAGTTAAGAAGGAACCCTTTTAATGCACACCGAATTGCCATTTGTGGACTGTACAGACCTGGTTAAAGACCGTGATAGACTTCTTGAGCACAGCCGCCAGAACGGGTATATCTTCTTTCCTGGACTGCTCCCTGTAGAGCCGGTGCTTGCGTTACGTCGGCAGGTACTACAGGTAGCAGATCGGCATGAACTCCTTGCACCTGACACCGATCCGGACACCGGTATCCGCAGAAAAGGCGTTTTCGTCTGTGAACAAGACAGATCCGAGACGTATATCCGTTTCTATATTGATGTTCAGAAACTCCGACTTTTCCACGCACTTCCGCATCACGAGCGTATCGTGCGTGTTTTGGAAGTCCTGTTTGGAACATCTGTTTTCATCCATCCGCGCCACATCTGTCACGTTATCTTTCCAGGAGAACATCAGTACACTACGCCACCGCATCAGGACTTCAGTCCAGTTCGTGGTTCGCAGGAAACGTGGACCGTGTGGACCCCTTTAGGAGACTGTGATGCTGAGTTGGGTGGCTTAGCGATTGCCCGTGGGTCAAACCGTCATGGGTTGTTGGAGGACGGCGGTGTCCGTTCGGGGGAGTTGATTGAAGACAATACCGAATGGGCTTGGAACCCCTTCAAGTGTGGAGATGTTGTCATGTTCCACAGTTTAACGATTCACCGAGGGCGGGACAATGTGACCGATGACCGCATACGGCTTGCAACGAGTGCCCGTTACCAGTCGATTGATGAACCCGTTGACGAAGACGCTCTTACTGTCCATCTGGGCTGTGCGAAATGGGAAGAGGTCTATTCGGAGTGGGAAACCGACGATCCGCTGAAGTATTACTGGGACGCAATTGATATGGATGTCCAGCCGGCTTACCACCGCCGGAGAAGAAAACCCGCTGATTGATAGCGGTAAAATAAAACTATTAGGTGTAAAAATGGAAAAAGAGAATCACGGATTATCTGAAACTGAAACCCTGCAACCCATCCCCGACAGGTTGGTTGTCCTCACCTTTGATGACGGTAATAAGTCAGACTATACTTATGTTGGCCCCTTGTTGAAGCGTTACGGTTTTGGGGCGACATTTTTCATCACTGAAGGTCTCAATTTTCTCAATAACAAGGCACACTATCTCACATGGGAAGAGATCCGTCAATTGCACGACGAGGGTTTTGAGATAGGTAACCACACCCGTCATCATAAGCATACCAACACACAATCGAAATCGGAATTGCTGGCAGATTTGATACACATTGATAAGCGATGCGAGGCATACGGTATTCCTGTTCCTGAGACCTTTGGCTATCCGGCAGATTGTCGCGGCCCGGAAGCGATAGAAGCGTTGTCAGAAAAAGGGTATCGTTTCGCGCGACGTGGCATTGGACCAGAGTTTCCGTTTCATCCAGAGGGCGGACGTGGACCGGTTTACGATCCGGATGTCTATCACCCATTGGTCATTCCGTCAAGTATTCCTGGTCCGAACTATAAATTTGAGGATTTAGTTTGGGCGGTTGACCAAGCAAAAGACGGGAAAATCGCTGTCTTGACGTTTCACGGTGTGCCTGCGCTTGAACATCCATGGGTGGATGTCCCACCCGAACAGTTTGAGACGTACATGAATTACCTTCGTGACAATGGCTGTACCGTCATTGCGTTGCGGGATCTGGCAAAATACGTTGATACCTCAGAAACAACTGGAAAAAGCATAACATATTGGCCATGAAAAGAAAATCTGTCCTTCTCACGTTTATAGGATTGATATTTGGTCTATGGCATTCAACAAATGGTGTCTGCACTGATCGAATCGCTTTCAAATGTTTTCGCGGACCTGATGCTGAGATTTGCACGGTAAATCCGAATGGAACAGGGCAAAATCGCGATTTCTTTGATGTGAAAGGCGCGCGAAATCGCGTAAAGATGCGGTAAAAATGCTGCAGCCCCCTAAAAGAGACGTTTTTATGGAAAAAAAGTCATAAAATTGTTATAAATGGGCTTTTGGGGGCAAAATTATGCATTTTTTTGACAATTTTATTTGACAAAGTAATTTTAAGGGTGTATAATTAACATTACCTTTCGACAAGGAAGGTGGATTTGTTCTTTGAAAGTTAAATAGTTTATATACGTGACGTGCCTGTTTATATAGCTTGTGAGTGCCCTTCAATTTTTTGAAGGTGTACTTCAATACTTTTGTGGAGAGTATGATACCGGCTCAGGACGAACGCTGGCGGCGTGGATTAGGCATGCAAGCCGAACGAGAAGTCGGACTTCGGTTCGATGGAAAGTGGCGAAAGGGTGAGTAACGCGTGGGTAATTTGCCTCTGAGATGGGGATAACAACTCGAAAGGGTTGCTAATACCAAATACGATTCGGTTGACTTCGGTCGGCCGAATGAAAGGTGGCTTCGGCTGCCGCTCGGAGATAAGCCCGCGTCCTATTAGCTAGTTGGTGAGGTAATGGCTCACCAAGGCGACGATGGGTAGCTGGTCTGAGAGGATGGTCAGCCACATTGGGACTGAGACACTGCCCAAACTCCTACGGGAGGCTGCAGTCGAGAATATTTCGCAATGGGGGGAACCCTGACGATGCGACGCCGCGTGGGGGATGAAGGCCTTCGGGTTGTAAACCTCTGTGTTACGGGATGAATTGGATGTTGCTGATAACGCAACGTTTTTGACGTTACCGTAGTAGAAAGCCCCAGCTAACTACGTGCCAGCAGCTGCGGTAATACGTAGGGGGCAAGCGTTGTCCGGAATCACTGGGCGTAAAGCGCGCGTAGGCGGTGGAGTAAGTCAGACGTGAAAGGGTTCGGCTCAACCGAGCCACTGCGTTTGATACTGCCTCACTTGAGTCTAGAAGAGGAAAGTGGAATGTATGGTGTAGCGGTGGAATGCTTAGATATCATATAGAACACCCGTGGCGAAGGCGGCTTTCTGGTCTAAGACTGACGCTCATGCGCGAAAGTTTGGGGAGCAACCGGGATTAGATACCCCGCTAGTCCTTACTGTAAACGATGGGTACTAAGTGTAGGGGGTGTTGATTCCCTCTGTGCTGTAGCTAACGCATTAAGTACCCCGCCTGGGGAGTACGGCCGCAAGGTTAAAACTCAAGGTAATTGACGGGGGGCCGCACAAGCGGTGGAGCATGTCGCTTAATTCGAAGCAACGCGAAGAACCTTATCCAGGGCTTGACATCGCAGTGACCGCCATAGAAATATGGTTTTCCTTCGGGACACTATGACAGGTGCTGCATGGCTGTCGTCAGCTCGTGTCGTGAGATGTTGGGTTAAGTCCCGCAACGAGCGCAACCCCTGTCTTTAGTTGCCATCAGGTAAGGCTGAGCACTCTAAAGAGACCGCTGGTGACGAGCCAGAGGAAGGTGGGGATGACGTCAAGTCCGCATGGCCCTTATGCCCTGGGCTGCACACGTGCTACAATGGTCGGTACAGAGGGACGCCAAACCGTGAGGTGGAGCAAATCCCAAAAAGCCGACCCCAGTTCGGATTGCAGTCTGCAACTCGACTGCATGAAGTTGGAATCGCTAGTAATCGCGAATCAGCAGGTCGCGGTGAATACGTTCCCGGCCCTTGTACACACCGCCCGTCACGCCATGGGAGTTGGTAGCATTCGAAGCAGGTGACCCAACCTTCGGGAGGGAGCTTTCTAAAATGAAACCGATGACCGGGGCGAAGTCGTAACAAGGTAGCCGTAGGGGAACCTGCGGCTGGATCACCTCCTTTCTAAGGAGCATTAACATA
>PYJC01000170.1 GCA_003635255.1 Candidatus Poribacteria bacterium
TACTTGAATATTCAAGCGGACGCTCACAATGGCGTTGGTAAGAAAGTTGAGAAACGCAGCAGACTTCGCAGAGGCAGACGTTCTCGGAAATGTCCGAACCGAAAGCAGAGAACCAACCGTATGGCGAACAAGGCACGTATCCCTGCGGGGACACGTGCGAGATGGGATTGGAAACTGCGGATATTAGACTGGTTGTCAAAACTCTATCCTTTGACGCATGTCTGTGTAGAGGATATTAAGGCAAGAACCAAGCCGTATGAAAAGAAATGGAACACCTCTTTTTCTCCACTTGAAGTCGGTAAACAATGGTTCTATGCTGAAATAGAGAAGCGTTGGAAGTTATTCACGCTTCAAGGGTGGGAGACCAAAGAGATACGTGATAGACTTGGACTGAAGAAATCCGCTAAAAAACTCTCAGAAATATTTGAGGCCCACTGTGTAGATAGTTGGTGTTTAGCATATTATACTGTTGGAGGTGTTGCTGTCCCTGATAATACAAACTTGATATGTGTTTCACCGATCCCTATTGCCAGACGCGAACTTCACAGGCAGAACCCTCAAAAAGGGGGTAAACGTCCACGTTATGGTGGCACCACTGAGAATGGATTGGTAAAAAACACGCTCGTCAAACATATCAAACATGGATTGACGCGTATCAGTGGTTTCGGCAAACGTGGTATTTCTCTCTACGATTTAGGGGGCAACCGTCTTTGTCAAAACGCGAAAACTTCTGATTTCAAAGTGCTAAGACGCTTGAACTTTACTTATAAGAGCGGGTTTTCCTCCCAAGTCTGAAGACTTGGGTTTCCAACCCGAAGATTAGATGAACACCTCTCTGATTTACGCTGCCCTCTGCTTTATCTGTTTCGCCTCTGTCGCGACAGCGCAACCGAAACGACTCGCACAATATCCTAATCAACTGACACGGGACGGACACATCGTTGTTTTACCGGATCACGGCACCATCTACATCGTTTCCGATCTGCATGCCCATTGGGACGATTTCAACCAATGGTTACAACTCACGAAACTTGTGGAGCGGATTCAAACCGGTGAAGATGTCTACGGGTTGATACTCGGTGACGCGGTTGACTATAAGCCCGATGAACCGAGACACCCGCCTTACGGTGATACTTTAATTATTGACAAGGTTATGGAACTCCGAAGGCAACTCGGTGATAAAGGCGAAAGACTTATTTATCTCCGAGGCAATCACGAATTTGCCGCCGCAGATGCTTATGCAATGCTCAAGAAACAGGGAATGACGACACAAAATCGGGATCGATTCATTCGTTTACTGTACGATAGCCCACTCGGCGCCTACTACGAGCAGTTCAACTTCATTGAAAGAATGACCAATGTTCATTATGAATTCCTTATGAATCTGCCAACAGTCGTTATTGCAAAAAACGGTTTTGTCGGTATTCACGCCGGTCCGGCGCGTTCCATCACAGGGCTTACGGATCTCGTTGATCCGGGTCCCAAAACCCTCGAAGAACTTCTCTGGCATCGTCCTTCTATCGCGTATAGTGGCGGATACACCTTAACACATATTGAAAATTTCCTTGCAGCCATTCATGCGAATCTTCTTGTCGTCGGACACACGCCGATCCACTACTTTCCTACCCGAAACGTCAGAGACGGCATCGCAACATTCGGTAATAATCAACTCATTTTTTCAACAGGCTATAGCGGCTTGCCCGGAGTTCCAGCCTATATTGAGATCGATTTAGCAGAGAGATATCCGTCCGTACAGGCACTGAAGTTAGGCGTAAATATCCATCATCTCTACGACAAGACCGGAAAATCAAAGTCAGACTAAAAGACTTATATTATGCGGCCACTCATTTATATCATGACCCCTGTGCTAATTCTCACTATTTTTCTCGCCTCTCGTTTTGTAACGTGGGACGCGATAAAAGGTGTGGATCGGCAAGCACAGCTACACGTTCAAAAGGGAACCGCATCGCTGAGGTCATGGAAACTTCCACAAGCGATCAAAGCGTTTACGCGTGCGATTGAAATTGAGCCAAGGTATGCCGAAGCGTATATGAAACGTGGACTCGCTTATTACCGTTCTGCACAGTACGAGACCGCCATCGCAGATTACACCGAAACATTAAAACTCAAAAGATATCAAGCCGATGCTTACGCAAGTCGTGGTGAGGCATATCAATCATTAGGCGACCTGCAGCGCGCTATTGAAGACTACTCTGCCTCACTTAAAAGGAGATGGAACGCCAGTGTTATGCAGAAACGGGCAGAAACCTATTTCAAACACGGAAACACTCAAAAAGCACTCGCCGAATACGACGATCTGATTAAACGGAAGCCCACGGCGATGGCATATTACGGACGCGGTAATGTTTATCTCCACCTCTCTATCCGAGGTCATGAGAACCGCTTAAAACTTGCACTGGCAGATCTGGATCAGGCTATCGCTCTCGAACCGCGTTTCGCGAGTGCATATATCAGTCGTGCACAGGTCCATTCACACCTCGGGGATCGCACATTAGAAAGCCAAGATACCAAGCACGCTAACAGTCTTTTGATTGATGCACTTGACAAACAGATAATTGATGCAATCCAGAAACAGGTGATCCAAGCATTGATGAAACATATACACGTGTTCTGAGTTTTTTCTTGAAAATATCGAAAAATTGTGATATACTTTAAAAAAAGGCGTGGTGTTTAGCATTTCGCTTGACTTCTCTCTGTTTTTTGTTTTTGCGCGAGGCACCTTTTACCGCACAATTATTTTTAAGTCGAAAACCTACTTTCGTTTAGGAGGCTATTAGAATTAGTATGACCGGAGATGCATTGGGTTTAGTTGAAACGCGAGGTTTAGTTGGAAGCATTGAAGCCGCTGACACAATGGTGAAAGCGGCGAATGTCCAACTTCTCGGTTACGAACAAGTTGGTGGGGGTTACGTGACTGTCATGGTTCGTGGTGATGTCGGCGCGGTGAAAGCCGCAACGGATGCCGGTGCTGAAGCAGCCGCACGCGTCGGAGAAGTTGTTTCTGTTCACGTAATTCCGCGTCCACATGCTGAAGTCGAAACTCTCTTAAAGAAAGCGTAAGCTATTCGTAAGTGAATAACCACACGTTGTCTAAGAACGTTTGGAACATCCTAAGAAAAAAGGCGAACCATAGATGCCAAACCGTGACCTTGTTGAGTTGATTACCCGCCGTGTTGTGAACAGACTAACGACCAACCAAGCATGTAGCGGATGTGCTTTGAGAAGTTGTGATGCCGGAAACCGCGCATGTGACGTTGTCACACAACAACAACAGATCCCCGTTGGGGTCTCAGCACGGCATGCCCATGTAACGCAGGAACACCTTGAGATTCTTTACGGTGCCGGGCACCAACTCACCGTCTACGCGCCTCTTTATCAACCGGAAGCATTCGCTGCGAACGAAACACTTACCATCGTCGGAAAACGGATGCGGGCTATTGAAGCCGTTCGCATTCTCGGACCTGTCCGGGATTACTCCCAAGTCGAAGTGGCACAAACCGAAGCAATTCGGCTCGGGTTAAGTCCTCCGATTCGAGACTCAGGTGATCTTGCTGGTGCGGAACCTATTACCCTCATCGGGCCCGCAGGAAGCGTCTATTTAGAGGAGGGTGCTATCTGCGCCACACGGCACATCCACATGACACCAAGTGATGCTAAGGCACTCAATATTCGCGAAGAAGACCTTCTAAAGGTATATTTCCCCGGTGAGCGTGCTTTGACTTTTGAAAATGTTCGTCCGAAAATTGATGAAAGTTACGTGCTTCAGATGCACTTAGACACCGATGATTCCAATGCCGCAGGTTTGAAGGGCGGCGAACCTGTTGAAATTGTGCGTTAGGTGTCCTACATTTTGAACCGACATGAACCAAGAATTGATCAATCAGATTCGGAAAATCGTGGAGCAGGTCCTGGAGGCACAAGTATCTACCGCGACGCAACTTGTAGACGAAAAACAACTACTTGCTATCTTTGGCGCGACGCAACTTGAATTGGACGAACCGCTCCAGCAACTCAGCACCTGTATACAAGACGGATGGAAAATTACAATAATTCTGTCCGATCTCGCAACTAAAACTATAAACTTTGAACCGATCTATGCCGCAGTGGGTGAAGAAAACGTCCTGCAGGAGAATGCACTAACCGATATAGCAACTTTTGTGGATACCTATCAACAAATTGTGCTTCCCGTTTTTTCGCATCCAATGGCTGCAAAACTCGCCTTAAGGCTTGTAGACACGCCGTGTACCTATCTCGTGTTTGAAGCTCTCTCTCAAGGAAAACAGGTCATAGCGGTCTCTGACGCACTGAATCAAGGCGAAACTACGAAAAAAATTAACAATATTGAAGTCGAATATGTAAACCTTTTGTCTGAACTTGGCGTTCAATGGGTACCTATGATGCAAATCGCCGAGTTAGTGACGAAGAAAATGAACGACTCGCCCGAGAGTTTAGACAAACCTCTGATTAGCGCAACGACTATTTCAAATCTGGAGGCAAACGTACAGGAGTTGGTTCACGTAAAATCAGCGATTATTACACCACTTGCCCGTGAGCACGCCAAAAAGAGAGGTATTAAACTGATACCTAAAAGTTAAGAAGTATTAGAGTTGTCGGTTTTCGTTAGCATTAACAGGAAATCTGCCCATCTTAAAGTTAAAGACGGAGTTGCGATAAGCACATCGGAACTATAGGTGAAAAAGATTGGAGTTATCGAAAGTATCAATTAACTTCGATTAATCCTTGACAATTTTTGCAGTCGGAACTATAGGTGAAAAAGATTGGAGTTATCGAAAGTATCAATTAACTTCGATTAATCCTTGACAATTTTTGCAGAAAATTGTATCATTTCCGTTAAATAAGAAAACTACCTTTAAGATTCACGAGGCACCGCGCACAACAGGTCTAAAAAACCCGTTGGCAACGCCAAATGAAGGAGATGTACTTAGAAGGAGATTTACCATGAAAACCCGGATTTCGATTTTAAGCGTAGTATGCCTCATCAGTTGTTTTGTAATCGCTGGGTTAGCAACCCCCGCGAATGCAGACCACGATTATTACGCAGACCGGCTGAGTCGCGAGCATCGCGTCGCAAGCGATGTTGATGAATGGATAGAGCGCGGGAACGCAACGATTACCGCCAGTCCCAGATTTGAGGATGGCGTTCGACTCACCGCCTGGGCAAGTGACACTCAGAACGCAGAAAACTACGAATTCGCAATTGCCAGCGCGGTATATCTTTTTGAAATTCCAGCAGGAACGCAGTATATTGAAGTTTTGGTGCGATACCGAGGCGAACCCCATCGACTCGAAATCGAAGATTACGATGAACCCATCGCCGGTCGCGCATGGATCCGCAATACTAAACGCGAGACAACACGTCGCGGCTATTACGACGAAAACGCTAAAGAGACACGTTACGGCGATACCTTTGTCCTCCGAGCAAAAAACCGCTCTGAACACATTAAGATCCCCGCCATCGGTCACGTCAAGGACGGATGGATGGAGCTGCATATTGTCGCTGAAGGTGGCGAACAGATTGACGTAGAATATCTTGAGGTCTCCACGTATCGTAGACAACCGAAAGTTAGAGTGATTCAACGCTACACACCGACTTACCGGTGGCGCCCTTGGCACCGTTATACCTATCTTTACTTTTACGACGGTCCCATCTATTACGCGACGGACTACGACTACTATCTCCGATGGAGCTACCCCATCTACGATCACCACTATCTCTCAATCCGCTCGTATTACGGTGGGTACCTCGGACGCTACCGTGCCTACTATCCAAGTTCCTACTATCGCTGCTATTCACCATATTATTATAGCGGTTCAAGAAGTTACTACGGTGGTACGCCAAAAGTTTATCAGCGACGGACGCAATTGAACCGGTGGAGTGCTAAGCATGAAACAACGCGCCGACAGTACAGTCGTAGCCGATTATCTGCTAACAATCAAAGCGGCAATCGAACAGCAGTACGGAGAAGCGTCCGCACCACACTCGAAAATCATCGAAGACAGACACCTGCAACAACGGATCGGATTGCGCGCCAGTCTATTATCACGCAGAAACAGCGCGCCCGCGCTTCCACTTCAACGCTCCGCCAAAGCAAGGTAAGACAGAGCACTTACGCCTCCGAGAGCACAAGAAGTACAAGTACACTCAGTAAGCAGCGGCGTTACCCTGCGACTACAACACAAAGCGCGAACCGCTATAGCAGTTCAACACAGACACGACGGACGACGCCGCTTTATAGAAACTCAGCACAGACACAACGGACGACGCCGCTTTATAGACGTTCAACCTCTACTTCAAACCGATCGTTCTCGTCAAGCACAAGTAGTACCTCACGCCCGAAGTATAGAACCACTACTTCAAATTCGAGTTCGTCTCGCTCGCGATCAAGCATAAGCCGTTCATCCACAAGTTCATCGCGTGAGAGGTCAAGCGTGAGTCGTTCAAACTCGAGTTCAAGTTCGTCTCGTTCACGTACAAGTGTAAGCCGTTCTTCTTCCACAAAAACACGGACGCGTCCGACGACATCAAGCTCGAGTTCATCGCGTAGCAGCTCAAAGAGCAGCGACGATGACGATGACGATCGAAGCCGAACAACACAACGGACAAAACGGCGGCGTTAATAGGAGTAGTACAATGGGTTTGGCACAACTTTTTTTCGATGTGTGAAGCCCATATATCAAATGCGATTTTTGCTAATTATCTTATTACTGTTATTCAGCCTCCACGCCAGCTTTGCGCAGGAGGCTGAAAACAGCACAGAAGCCGAACAGCAAACGACAGAAACGGCGGAACAAGTTAAACTTGTTTCACCAATCGGTGCTATGGTGCGTTCTGCCGTTTTTCCGGGATGGGGACAGTTTTATAGTCGTAGTTACTTCCGAGGGAGCCTTACTGTCTTGGGAATAGGAGGTTCCGTTATCGGTGCTTTGTTGGCACAACAATCCTTTAGAAACCGGTACGATGCTTATGAAGATCTGGTTTGGCAAGGTTTCCATAGTGAAGAAACAGTATTAGAAAGTTACGAGTATGCAAACCAGAGGTATAAACTCAGGACATTTTTTATGTATACTGGCATCGGTATTTGGCTTTATAGCCTTATCGATTCTTATGTGAGTGCCAACTTTCATAACGCAACTACCCTGATTCAGTCTATTGAACAGGATGTACAAGATTCCGAAAAATTTGGGATTGAAATGAGTGCAACCCCTTCACGTCTTTATTTTGGTATTGTTAAAACTTTTTGAAACGGGAGAGTGTTTATTATGTCCAAAACTTTTGCAAAAGTCAGCAGTGTCCTCATCTTACTCATCTTACTAGTAAGTTTTATGGGGTGTGGAGACGCTGATAAAGTCGGAGAAATTCCAACTGAAGAACTCCTTCAAATTAGTAACGTCTTAGATCGATGGCGGGAAGGTTATGAAACAGAAGATGTTAACACCTACATTAACACCTTCTGGGAAGATGGCTTCCTTTATGTTTCGGATATGGGAACAGACGGCGATAAAACAGACGATGTAGAATTTGATGACATTCGGCAGGAACGAGCTGCCGCGACTCGGGTCTTTGAACGGTTTCAGGATATTGAGATAGAACTCTCTTCTCCGCCGGAAATTCAGATGAATGAAGATGGCACAGAGGCGGAAGTACGGAACCACTATAGAATCCAGTTTTTTGTATCAGATGGTCAAACGCTTGAAGGTGGATATACCGGGGCATACGCCGAAGGAGATAACCTCTTTATCTTTGAAAAAAGAAACGAGGAATGGCGCATAGCCGAGTGGCATGACGAAGCCTTTAACGAAGAAGAAATTCGCATTGCCAATAACTTATAGGTTTAAGAATAAGGAGGGGCAATTTCTAGCCCAAGGGGCGGGCAGAAATACTGTACATTCATGCCGCAACAGGAGGAACATCTACGTGATTATCTTCAACTCATCCGAAAGCATGACTTTACGATCTGCCTCAGTGTCCTACTGGTATTAGGAACCGCTCTCATTATCTCGCTCCGTCTACCTAAAACCTATGCCGCTTCAACCTTAATGTTATTCGTCCAACCCAGTGCTACATCTTCCCTGTCTTCCGCAAGCCTGTTTCAAAATGTCCTCTCTGGTGGTGTTGATCGACGAGAAATGGAAACAATCAGCACCCGATTTTCTACAGATTCAATGCTAAATATAGCAATCGAGAACCTTGAGGAGAATGGGCATGCAGAAGCAGTGACCCTTTTCCCACCAGTAGGTAAACTCAAACGAATGCTGAAGGCACAAGTCAACCCAGACTCCGATTATATTCATCTTTCGCTTGCCTTGGCTGAGGCAGAAGGTGGTGAACGGAATGCAGCACTCCTTGTCAACCAACTCGCAAGCGATATGCAAATGTTGCGACGTAGAGATAAAGAAACGAAACTCAAAAAACGCGTGGAGCTCATCGGAGATAAACAACAACAAGTCATATCGAAATTGGAGAAAGAATCAGACGAACTGCTCAAATTCGTTCGCGAAAATGGAAGCCCAGAAACATGGGTGCCTATTCTGACTAATTTGCTCGAACGCCATGCCAATGTCCAAGAAAAAATTGCGGTCAATCAACAGCAACTTTATGCAACGCGCGCCTATATTACACATCTACAAGACCAACTAAATCACTTACCTAAACAAGAACAATTATCCGAAACCACTTCCCATAACCCCGTCTGGCTTTTTCAGCAGGAAAAACTCTTCAATCTTGAATCGCAGCGCGTCGCGGATAGAAAAAAAGTAGGTGCGAATCCATCAAAATTAGAAGGTCTCAACGCACAAATTGACGAAATAGAGAAAAAAAACAAGGATACCTCCCCTATAACTACCACCGCCACTGCCGGCATCTCCGCACATTATACCTATATACAGAATCAGTTAACAACATCTCTCCCCACCCTCTCAAGTTATGAAAATGCCGAAGAACACCTCAAACGGGAACTTGATAGCATAAAAACCCAACTGGCAAGGCTATTAATAGAGATCCCCGAAAACCATACGATCCTTACACAAATACAAACCAAGATTCAGAAAATGAATCTGGTCGCTGAAGAAATTGCTAAACGGTCACTTGAAGCAGAAATATTATATGCCGAATCTAAACTGCCAACCTCTCGTAATCAGATAGGTGGTATTGAAGTCATCGACCGCGCCGCACCAAAGAAAATTCCTGTCACCCCGCAACTTAAACTTATTTTTCTTATCGCAGGAATCGCTGGTTTAACTTTAGGTGTTACAGCGGCTTTGTTCATCGAATATTTTAATAGGACTGTTGTGAACTTAAAAAACTGAACATCCCATTCGGAAATATTTAAAGCCTCGATTTCGGTTCGAGGCTTTATTAATTTGATAACTTTGTAAAAAAAATGTCAATTTTTCTTAAAATGTAGTATAATATATATTACGCCCGTTGGCATTGTGAGGGTTCATAAATTTATAGCAAGGCTAGTCGATATTCTTGACTGATGCCTAAGAAAAAACTGATTCGTTATGAGTTGCTGCTGTTTTCAGGGAAACAGTAAATGGCACAAACTACCCACATATTAAGGATATATCTCTGTTAGTGTTGCCGCCATTAGCACAATATCAGAAAAAATGTATAAGTAGATCATTTCCAGATTGCTACTTATCCTTAAAAAACAAAACGGGCGAAAAATCGAAAATGAATAGTACTGATATTAAACTTGAATATTAAACTTGAAAATATATTACGTTTGTGGTATGTTTATTTGAAATTCCACTCCAATGCGTGTGTTTTTTCTGTTAAAAACTTGACAGAAATTCAAATCGGTGCTATTTTAGATGCTTAAGAACAGTTTTACAGGCATTTTATTTCACATTTATTGTAAATTTCTGTAAAACAAACCCTTAATTTGTTGGAAGGAGACTCGCTTTTTATACGCTTCGCGCGATATTCGCAATTTACGGAATATCCGTCCGGTAGTGACGAAAAGTAAAAAAATTGAACAAGTGTTACTTTATAACTAACGCAATTTTGGCACCTTTCGTTTACACGCAAAGCGGTTTTCATCCATTTCAAGGTTTTTGTCGGAAACCCAGGTAAGAGCGCGAATGACGAAATATTCGTGTCGCCGCTCGGTTACCTAAACATCCGATTCATTATCTCCAAGGAGGAAAAACAAAATAATGAACAGGCTAAAACAATCAATTGATGTTTTACTTGTAGCGACCTGTATCCTGAGCGCTTTTGTGCTTTACGGTTGTGGGGCACAAAGCCTTGGTCCACAAGAACCCCTATTGCCAACGATTGAGGGGAGTTCTAAATTCTCAGCGCGTTTCCAGTTAGAAGAAGAACCCCAATTCTTCTATGACCTGTTTGGAAAAGAGCTGCTTGAAGGTAACGAGGTCTACAACTATCGCGAGCAGAAAGAGTTTGACCAGAACGGTGAATTGTTTGTTGGTTGGACAGGACAGCTGGATAGTGAAAGATTCTCGGCACAGCTCGATAGAACGGTCTTAACTGAAGACAGTTACCGTGGAAGATACACCGAATTTGCTATTGGCGACCATTTGCGCTTCAAGCCATCTACGTTATTCCCGAACCGTTACATCCTCTACAAAACAGAATTTGACGGACTTCGATGGGATATCTCTTTCGCGCAGGAGCGGCACCTTTTCACGCTTATCAATTCCCGTATTTCAAACCCCGTCCAATTGACAGATGCAGCGGCGAACCTCGCACCAACGCTCGGTCGTCGGAACGGTCTGAATGAGGACGCAGGCGTACGGCATATTGAAAACGCACGCCTCGTGGGTTTCCGAGCACAAGGGCTTTTAGGCGACATCTTCCGTGTCGGGTTCACTTATGTCAATCTTCATAAAGAACACCCGGAACGTGTTGAAAACCCACTCATGGGTACCGTAGCAAATACACCACCAGAATCAATCACAGTTGTCTTCCGCGATGATTCGCCCGAAGATAATCATGGAACTGTCACCGTATTCTCAGGTTACGACCCGACATTACATGGCGATAATATTCAGGGCGGTGTCGGTGCAGCTTTCAAAACTATGAAAGTTACAATTGTCACCCAAGGCTTGGAAGAGTTAACACCTGAAGACATTGAGGAAGGGGTCGAACCTAAGGCACTCCCTTCGGAAACCATAACTGAAACCCTGGACGGCAGTAATGTAATCGCGATGCCTGTCGGTGGACTTCCTTCTGATATCCGAGATTCTGAAGATGGAGACGGGTGGAAAATCGTGGACGGCTTCAATAAGATGAAAGTTGTTCTCGTTTTTGTGGATCCAGATGGTGCACCTTCTCCCGATGTCGCACAACTCCTTTCAGAAGGGGCATACCAAATTGATGCTGATCCCCGCACGGTTCAATCCGTCACCTTTGAGATGGTTGTAGCGGGCGATTATAACATTGCTATTATTGGAAACAGCCCTGCAAACAAAGCCGAATCAGACCCGGAAATCCAAGAGTGGATTAAAACCGAAGATGGCCACATCCAGATGCCCTACCGTGATATTATTGAAGCACCCGGCAACTATGGGCAATCCTCAGATTACACCAGCAACCGAGCATCACTCAAAGACAAACCGAGTGAATGGACCGGTGAAGGTAGACCGCGTAAAGTCCGTTATCAATACGGTGCAGCACGCGCAGCACTCCTCTACGGGCTTGACTTAGAAGGCACTATCGGCAACGTTTTTGTCCGAGCTCACTATTCCATTAACGGTAAATATAAGCAATATCCCACCATTCCCAAAGAGCAGATTGGATTTAGCCGGCTCAAAACGACCATCCTAAGCGAAGATGGCGAAGAAGAAACCGGTATTTCCATCGACCCCGCAACAGGATTACCCTTAGATGCAAACGGAGTCCCCACATACTCTGAAACCGAGGGTGAACGATTTGAAGCCATGTTAGGTGGCGACGGAACCGATGAAAGCGGCGACGGAACAATGGGTAGAGAAACCGCATGGTTCGTCCAACTCAAATCTCGATTCGGGAAACTGTATCTTGAAGGGGTCTATTATCATATCGATCCCGGATACACAACAACCTATCTCAACTTCGGTTCTAATACTGATAGGGATCAGGAATACTCCTTAGAGCGGACACCCGCATCACAGGCAGAACAAGATCCATGGGATGAAGTCAATTACGCCCTCATTGAAGATGATGATGATGATGACGACTGGCCCGATGATGACGACTTCGACGGAGTCTTACCACGCGCTGATGACAGAGACCAGAACGGCGTTTTGGATTTCCAAGAAGACTTCCTCATCTTTGATGCTGATCCGCCGGTCTTCACCGACCTTGTTGATCTGAACAACAACGGTACAATTGATTCTCTTGAGGACGATTTTGAACCGCAGTATGAGTACGGAATAGACAGGGAAGGCTACCACGTTTTCGCCGAATATGACCTCCTTGATAACCTTTCACTTAAAGTCGGATGGCTTAATGAAAACGAGGTCTCAAGTCGCCGGAAAAATGATTCCAAATACCTACATGTCACCTATCAGCGTGACATTCCAGACTTTGGAACAGTCCTCTTCCAAAACCGATTTGTCCGAGTTCAAGACGATATCCCGGACTATACCATTACATTGCGTGTCGGTGAATTGGAACCCGTCCAAATTTCCGACGAACTTGATTTCTACAATGCTCGTGTGAATACCACAACACTTCAGTTCCTTTATACCGCTGTTCCCAACCTCACACTTGAAGCCAAATTCCTCGTTGTACTGCAAAAACAGTTTGAGCAGGATGAGGAAGGGGCAATCTTCCTTGATGTTGAGGGATCAGGAGACGAAGGCGATCCACTCAACGCCGATCAACGTGTTGACTTTATGGTCCCCGTTGAACAGGTTCGGGCTGGTGGTGAAAGACGGGAATTCCCGTTCTATCCAGACCACGGGATTAACGCACTGGATCCCGAGGATCCCGGCTTAATCTATGACCCCGAAAACTGGAAAAAGCGGCGTTATCCGGAACGCGATATTCGCAACCAGCAGACAATTCTCAAGGCGAGATACGAGATCCCACTCGGTGAACTCCCGTTCGTTGACAGAATCGGTGAAGATTTAACACTCACACCGATGGCGAAGTACATCTGGGATCGCGCATTTGACCGAGCATCTGAGGAAATTGGCGAAGCACTCAACCCACGTCAGTTCGTGCCTACTGATATCGAACCCGTCGAATACTTACGCTTCAATCGTAGAAGTCGTGAAGATGTACTCGGCGTACGGCTTGACTATCAGTTCTCGCAAAGGATGAATATTCTTGGCGGTTTCCAATACCGGAAATTCACCAACCGGGATAATAATTTCAAAAATTATTTGACAAACTTCCCGGAAGATGAAGATGTACCAGTCCTCTATCGACCGGACTTGAGAACTCGAATCTTTGAAGTTCAAGCGATCAACCGCGGTGAATGGCTTGGGTTCAACATCGTCATCCTTGCTGGTTACCGGCGAACCACTATCTTGCTTGATCACACGACGAGTAACACTACCTTCGTGCGAGCAATGATGGGTTTCTAAATGTTTTGTGTATCGCTGGACACAACCTCGTGTCCAGCGATACCGCGTTCAGTAATATCACCTATAATACCATTTTTTCTAACGCTTGCATAAAGCGCGTAACTTCTTAAGGACTCAAGTGTTTTTAATAGAAATGGTGTTATAACCCGTAAGGGCGATCTACAGATATAGACTTTAACTCCCAACCAGAAGAACCGTGTAGATGAAACACTCACGTGTTAGTAAAATAAAATTAAGGTGTTAAGGTACGGTTTTCGTGCTTTATTTATACAACACTTTATGAGATGACTTGTAGTAACTTGCCAACACAATCGGCAAGTTAACCTAAGGAGGATCAGAACGAATGATTCGTTTTAGTTTCGTTTTAATGCTAATTGCTTGTGTCGGTATGTCTACTGGCATCGCTTTTGCGCAAGATGATGCAAGTGGTGGAACCGTCCGAGGCAATATTGTTGACACAACCACAGCACAGAACCCGATTCCAGAGGTTCAGGTCAAGATCGTTGCTACAGGCGGGGAAGAATATGAGGCAATGACAGATGCCAATGGCGAATATGAAAAAACTGGTGTCCCCGCGGGCCGCTACCTTATCAGTATTTATAGAGAAGGATATGGCGACCGGCTCGGAAAACCTGTCACAGTCGTTAATGGCGGTGATCACTTCGTACCGCTCAAGATGACCAAAAAGGATAACATTGTTACCTTCTTCCAGAAGTTTGGATTCGTCTTCTGGCCACTCGCCCTCTGCTCTATCACGGCGTTAACCTTCATTATTGAAAGACTTTTCACCTTTGTCCGGAGTCGTTCCCGAATCGGAACTGAACAGTTCATCGCCAGTATCGCAGACTCATTGCGAAAAGAGAACATTATGGAAGCCGTCTCGACTTGTGAAGAAGCCGGCGGTCCACTTGCCAATGTCCTTAAAGCCGGGTTACTGCGATACAGCCAAGCCCAGATCGAGGAACGCGATATTAGCAAAGAAGAAATTCAGGAAGCCATTGAGGAAGCAAGCCTGCTTGAAATCCCCGAACTGGAAAGAAATTTGCCGGTTCTCGGTACAGTCGCTGTTGTTTCGCCGCTGTTCGGTTTGCTCGGAACGGTTACAGGTATGATTAGTGCGTTTACCACAATCGCACTCGAAGGTACCGGTGACCCGCAGCAGCTCGCAGGTGGTATCTCACAGGCACTCCTCACAACTGCTGCTGGCTTGACAGTTGCTATCCCATGTTTGATTTTCTTCCAACTTTTTGATAGCTGGGTCAACAGACACATGGTTGAAATTTCACAGGTTTCTACCGAAATTGTCAATCAACTGATTGTTGGTGAATCTGGCAACGCCTAACCTTGGAACAGAACGGCGGGTGATTTACACCCGCCTCTCCAATAGGTTTGTAGGGTGTTAGGTTCTCGAACCGCAGCCCTGGTCTCATTAACGAGAAAGGAGACTTTGAAATGCAACAAGTCGGTGAAGCCAAATTGAGCCTGCTTGCAACCAAAATCAGGGAACGTAAGCCACCAACGCTCAGTATGGCACCTATGATTGATTGTGTATTCCTGCTCCTGATTTTCTTCATGGTGTCAACAACCTTCTCGCCGATTCCCGGACTCCGGGTGCAGCTTCCCCCACCAGGGAAACCCTCGCCCGACAAACCGAAAGGGTTGACAGTCCGAATCGCGAACCCAGAACCCGGTGAGGATAGAGGCACTATGGTGTTGAACGATGCCGTTGTCCAGGTTGATGAAATGTTCAACCAGTTTATCAATGCACCGGACGAGGCAACGAACATGCTCATTATCCAATCCGAGCGGGAAGTACTCCATGAACAGATCGTGCAGGTGATGGATATCGCAAAACAGGCAGGTATAGATAAAATCGGATTCGCTATCGTCGCAAGAGACTGACAGTCCCACGCGACAGCAGTAGTAATCTAATTTCTATAGAAGGAGAATTCTCATGGCTTTAAACTTGGCTAAACGGCGGAAAAGAGAGGACGAGGACGACATTCCGATGGCACCTATGATTGATTGTGTGTTCTTGTTGCTCATCTTCTTCATGGTATCTGCTGTCATGAAGGTTCCTCCGCCTTTTACTGTCACCTTACCCGATTCTGCAACGAAGCACGAATTTACGCGAAAGAAATTCAACCTTTTCATTAACAGTGACGGACGTATTTCAATTGATGACCAAGAAATGCTAACACTGGAAGACATGGAACTTTTCATCGCAGCACATGAAAACCAGATTACTACCTTGATTATCAAAGCAGACAAACGTGCCAAGCACGGGGATGTCATTGACGTGGTAGAACGAGCGAAAATGCGTTCCAGTAAAACGGAAGGGCTTGAAATCGCTTTCGCGGTGTCAGAAGAAGACTGAGGAACACAACGGAACTAAAAAAGGCAGCATTCGCTGCCTTTTTTTTTGTCTCACAGCCAACTGCGAGATTGCTATAAACGAACGTGCGTAACTCCATACACTTTCAGGTGTTTTAAAACCAACAATAAATATGGAGGCACATTCGCATGAAACATCTGAAGAGACACAAACCACCTAAACTTAGCATGGCACCTATGATTGATTGCGTATTTCTGCTCCTGATTTTCTTCATGGTGTCAACAACTTTTGCCCCTATCCAAGGGCTTCGAGTGCAACTTCCTCCACCCCTTTCTCAACCCACGCCCGATGACTCACGCATTGTCATCATGATTGCCAACCCTGTACCGGGTGAAACCGAAGGAGTCATCGTTATGCGTGAGGACAGTAGAGAAGAAATTGTGCAAACGGGAGATATGTTTAATTGGCTCATCAAGGCGCCTGAAGATGCCAAAAGAATGGTAACGATCCGTGCAGGTCGCGAGGTTCTCCATGAACAAATCGTCCATGTCATGGATATCGCCAAACAAGCGGGTATTGATAGAATTGGATTCGCCCGCGCTGCTAATGCTACCGTTAGGCTCGATCGTTGACAGTAACACGTACTGGATAAGATCGGTTTCACCGGCACCATTTGAAAATGAAACCGCAGATGTCAACAAAATAGAAACGCCGTGCTAACTGGATTCTACAGAAGCACGGCGTTGTTTAATAGGTATATTTCAGATTACGTGTAATTTCTAAAACTGTTCATCAGATCAGGATTTCTAACGCTTCTTCCGCTCCCTCCGAGTTGCAGCTCTCCTTTTCAGTTGGACAGGCGCCGGAAGGGGCGGTGGCGGTGGTGTTACAACCTTCCAAAAGTGCGGCAGGAACGCTTCCCAATTGGTGAGAATATTTTCGGCATGCTGACTCCCAGTATACGCTGCGTGGTTTTGTATAAGTGCCATCAGGCTCTTAACATCTGCTTCACTCTTCACCTTTTCTATTTTCACCCAATCCGGATTGAATTTTTGCTCAAACTGCTGTTTCTCGTCCAGAACATAGGCGGTCCCACCTGTCATCCCGGCTCCAAAGTTTCTACCCGTTTCACCGATAACCACAACTGTACCTGCGGTCATGTACTCACAGCCATGATCACCGACACCCTCAACGATAGCAGTCGCGCCGCTATTTCGGACGCAGAACCGTTCACCAACTCTACCCGCTGCATAGAGGGTCCCGCCCGTTGCTCCATATAAGACCGTATTTCCAATGATCGCATTCTCACAAGTTTCAAACGATGCAGTTGACGCGGGTTTGATAATAAGTTCCCCGCCTGCCATACCTTTGCCAACATAGTCATTGGCTTCCCCTGTCAGCACGAATTGTACGCCACTGATACAGAAAGCACCGAAACTCTGTCCGGCACTTCCCTCAAAATTGCACTGAATTGTTCTATCAGGTAAACCCGTATCGCCATAACGTCTCGCAATTTCACCAGATAACTTCGCCCCAACTGTCCGGTGCGTGTTCCGAATAGAATAAAAAAGTTGGACCGATGTTTTCTGCGAGATTGCTTCCGCTGCATCCTCCAGAATCTGATCATCCAGCGGAATATCCTCCCGGTCATTCCGTTCCTGCAGATGATAGCGAGGTTGCGTACCGGTTGGATCGGCAGGTGTCAGAATTTCGCTCAAATCAAGTGTTGCAGCTTTTGGATAATCTGCGAGGTCAATCGGTTGCAGCAATTCGGGACGACCAATAATATCGTTCAAGCATCTGTGCCCGAGATTCGCGAGAATCGCTCGAACCTCATTTGCGACCCCCAACATGAAGTTAATAACCATCTCAGGAGTCCCAGGATACTTCGCACGGAGTGCCGGATCCTGCGTGGCGACCCCAACAGGGCAAGTGTTCAGGTGGCATTGGCGCGCCATCACGCATCCGGTTGCTACCATCGCTATTGTGCCAAAACCGTATTCTTCTGCCCCTAACATAGCAGCGATGACAATATCACGTCCTGAACGCATTCCACCGTCTGCCCGCAACACAACGCGATCTCGTAATTCGTTCTCCACGAGCGCACGCTGCGTTTCTGAAAGTCCGAGTTCCCAAGGTGTTCCTGCGTTCTTAATAGAACTCAGCGGTGAGGCACCTGTACCCCCCTCATGTCCACTCACTTGGATGACATCGGCGTAGCCCTTTGCCACACCTGATGCAATGGTTCCAACCAAAAATTCAGACACAAGTTTCACAGCAACCTTTGCCTGGGGATTCGCCTGCTTCAAATCATAGATGAGCTGTGCCAAGTCCTCAATAGAATAAATGTCGTGGTGCGGTGGCGGTGAAATCAACGGAACTCCCGGCACAGAATGTCGGATAGAGGCGATTTCAGCGGTTACTTTGTGCCCCGGAATCTGTCCGCCCTCCCCAGGCTTAGATCCCTGCGCCATTTTGATTTCCAATTCCTTCGCCGAAATCAGGTATGTTGGTGTGACACCGAAACGTCCGGATGCCACCTGTTTGATAGCACTCGAAGCAAGATCACCGTTCGGCTGTTCCTTGAAGCGAGTAGGACTTTCACCACCTTCTCCACTACCGGATTTTGCACCAAGGCGGTTCATCGCGATTGCCAAAGTCTCGTGTGTCTCACGGCTTAGTGCACCGAAAGACATACTTCCGGTTGTAAAACGCCGAACGATATCCTCCGCGGGTTCTACCGCCTCAATTGGGATAGGCGTGCTTGGCTTGAATGCAACCAAATCACGTAAACTCGAAGGTTCACCGCTCTCAACAGCGTCAACATATTCCTCATAATCTTCCGACTTACCTGCCTTGACGAACTTGTGGAGTGATTTAAACACTGTCGGATTAAAGGCATGGAATTCGCCGTTTCTACGGAATCGGAAGTAGCCTGCTTCTTCAAGCGACGTGTCGTCTTCACTCCCTGAAAACGCTTTTGTGTGGAAATGCAGCGTCTCAGCAGCGATTTCAGCAAATCCGATACCACTTAATCGTGAAGTGGTCCCTGTAAAACACTTATCAATAACTGTAGCGTTGATACCGAGTGCCTCAAAAATCTGGGCACCCCGGTAACTTGATACCGTCGAAATCCCCATCTTCGCCATAATCTTCAAAATACCTTTTTCGACGGTTGCCTTATAGGTTTCGATCGCTTCCGCCGCTGTGAGTCCTGCAAGTTCATCATCCTCAGCGAGCTGAACAATCGTTGAAAGCGCGAGATAAGGATTGACCGCCGCTGCCCCATAGCCGATCAGGACAGCAAAATGGTGTTCTTCCCTCGCATCCCCGGTTTCAGCGATAAGGCTTACCCGCATCCGCTTTCCTTCTCGAATCAGGTGGTGATGGACAGCACCCACAGCAAGTGCCATCGGAATCGGTGCAGAATCAGGACTGACATCTTTATCGCTCAGCACGAGAAGCGTGATGCCTGCATCAACTGCCTCGGAGGCACGCTGACATAACGCCTCCAGTGCGGTCTCCAAACCTTGTTTACCGGCGGACACTGCGAAACAGACAGAAAGTGTCGCTAGCTGAAAATCTGGTATATTGAGATCCCGTAATACTTGTAAATCTGCATTTGTTAGGACAGGTGAGGGAATCCGAATGAGTCGAGCGTGCGCTTCAGTTTCTGTGAGCAAACTATGCCGTCGTCCGAGGTAAGTTGTGAGGGACATCACTAAACGTTCACGGATTGAGTCAATAGGCGGATTTGTTACCTGCGCGAAGCGTTGTTTGAAGTAAGTGTAGAGCGATCGCGGGTGCCGAGAAATCACAGCAGGCGGCGTATCATCACCCATTGAACCGACCGCTTCCTTTGCTTCCGTTACCATGGGCTTGATAAACCGTTCCACATCCTCAGTCATATAGCCGAACGCTTTCTGGTACATCGGCAGCTGCTCAGGAACAGCATCCGTTGTAGCAGAAGCAGCATCTTTTTCGGTCGGAAGTGTCACGACCCCTTTCTGTACCCATTCGGCGTATGGTTTCTGCGCAGCAACACGATGCTTAATTTCCGAATCCTTCAGTAACTTTCCTTGTGCTGTATCGACAGCGATCATCTGCCCCGGTCCCAAACGCCCTTTTTCCACAACACAACTGTCGTCAAGTTCAATGATACCGACCTCAGAACCCATGACAACGGTTCCATCTTCCGTGACTTTGTAGCGCGCAGGTCTTAAGCCGTTTCTATCCAGACTCGCGCCAACGACAACACCATCCGTAAACGCGACCGCCGCCGGTCCGTCCCAAGGTTCGCTGACACATGAAAGATACTCGTAACAGGCTTTAAGCACATTCGGCATATCCGGAATCTGTTCATACGCCTCCGGGATCAGGCACATCATGGCATGTAGGATATCGCGGTCAGAATGTGTTAATAACTCTAACACGTTATCCAAACTCATCGAATCGCTTCCGTGTTCATTGATTATGGGAACAAGTTTTCGGATATGTTCGTTCCAGAGAGGTGACTGCAAATCGGCTTCGCGTGCCCGCATCCAATTTCGATTGCCCATTAAGGTGTTGATTTCACCGTTGTGTGCAAGCGTATGGAAGGGTTGAGCGAGCATCCACGTCGAGGAGGTGTTCGTACTATAACGCTGGTGGAAAACAGCAAGTGCTGCCTCAAAATCTGAATCTTTTAAGTCCAGATAAAATTGCGCCAGCTGCGGTGCTACCAGCAACCCTTTGTAGACGACCGTCCGATGTGAAAAGGAGGCAATATGGAATTCATCAAGCCCCGCCGCTGTGATACGATGTTCTAACGCTTTACATATTAAATACAAACATCTCTCAAAGGCATCGTCTGTTAGTTGCTCCGGTCGCCCGACCAATACCTGTTGAATTTCCGGCATTGTCTCTAAAGCTTTGGTCCCAAGCGCAGAAAGATCCAGAGGCACCGAACGCCATCCGAGGAGCGGAACACCGTACTGTTGTAAAGTCTTCTCAACAAGTGCACGTCCCTGTGCCAATGCCTTTTCGTCGTGTCGCGGGAGAAAAATCATCCCGACACCCATGTCATTTACCGAATCAAGGTGGACTCCGAGTTTCCCAAGTTCTTTTTGAAATAATTTTTCTGGAATTTGTGTTAAGATACCTGCCCCATCGCCTGTTTTCGCGTCCGCCGCCACCGCGCCTCGATGCGTTAAATTCGTGACCGCTTGCGTCGCCATTTTGATAATCTCATGGCTCCGACTTCCGAGGCGGTTCGCGACAAAACCTACACCACAGGCATCTTTTTCATTCACATTGTTGTACATTTGCAAACTATTTCTCCATACATTCTTCTATATTTCTTGTCCATTGGCGTTTTAAATCAAGTTGTTTATGCTTCGCCTTTTTATATTTAATCCGTGGGACGAGGTTCACGTGCCTTAACCCCACACCTTTTTATTAAGGTTACAAACAGATCGGAAAACGGACTTCGCTTTCAGGGCTGGGTCGGACGCTGACGACTCGTATCCTGCCGAAAATAGCGCGCCCCAAGGCAAGAGAGAGCCTTTGGAATCAACGGTGATTCGCGACCGGCTTGGTGGGCTTACGTGCTGCGGTCCGGTTCTTAATTTTTTACAACCAAAACCGCCTGTTAGTTTTAATTATACCTTAATTTAAGCCGAAAGTCAAAAAAAATCCCTCTCCTCTCAATAGCCAACCGCACATCCATCCCGTCTCGGATCCGAACCCGCGACAAGCGTGTCAAAAGCAGGATTGATAAAAATCGCTTGCCCGCCGCCAAAAAAAGTATCTCCCGGTATGATATGATGCCCCTTCTGTGCTAACGTGGCTTGCACATTCATTGGAATGCCTGCCTCCAGCATAATCCGAGAATCGTCCATCACCCGAAACCGAGGCGCATCCAAGGCATTTTGAACATCCATCTTGAAGTCAATGAGATTGCACACAAACTGTAAATGTCCTTGTGTCTGCATCTGCCCGCCCATGACACCGAAGGTAACCAACGGCACCCCATTTTGGGCAATCATACCCGGGATAATCGTATGTAACGTCCGTTTATGCGGGGCGATACAATTCGCATGGTTCGGATCCAGCGAAAAACCTGCTCCCCGATTTTGCAACATGATCCCCGTCCCACCAGCAACTAAACCCGATCCAAAACCGGCAAAGAGACTGTTAATAAAAGAGACAACGTTTCGATCACTATCAACGGTACAAAGGTATACCGTATCACTTCCCATTGACGGAACACCCGCACTCGGTTCCATATTCGCCCGTTCTGGTGAGATACGTGAACGCTGACTTTCCGTATAGTCGTCAGAGAGCAGTCCCGCTACCGGTACATCTACAAATGCTGGATCTGTTACGTATTTGTAAAGATCCGCGAATCCCAATTTCATCGCCTCAATTGCATAGTGTAAATGCTCAGGACTGTTATGCTCCATTGCTCCGAGGTCGAATCCCTCAACAATATTGAGTGCGAGTAGTGCGGCAATACCTTGTCCATTCGGCGGAATTTCATAGACATCATAACCACGGTAATTCGTAGCAATCGGTTCAACCCAATCGGATTTATGGTCAGCGAAGTCTTGTCGGGTGAACAGTCCGCCATTCTCATCGGAAAATTGAACGATCTTATCAGCGATTTCGCCGTGATAAAAGGCATCACGTCCGCCTTCAGCAATCAGCCGTAACGTCCGTGCGAAGTTCGGTTGGTGAAAAATCTCACCCGGTTTTGGTGCCTTTCCGTTTCTGAGATAGGTCTTTGCCGTATCAGGATGCTGCGCTAACATCGCAGCACTGCCTTGCCACGCGAGGCTAATTTGTGGGCTAACCGGAAATCCGTTCTCCGCATAATCAATCGCGGGCTGAAGCACCTCTGCCAATGACATCGTCCCACATTCATCAAGGAGAGTCGCCCATCCGTCAATTGTACCCGGTACCGTAACAGGATACATACTCCCAAAAGCCGGAATGCTGCGTAATCCCTGCTTCGTAAAGAATTCCAGTTCTGCGGCGTAAGGTGCCCTACCACTCGCATTTAAGCCACGGATGACACCCTCTTTAGGCTGGTAAACCAGCATGAACGCATCGCCACCGATGCCCGTTGACATCGGCTCGACGACATTGAGTATTGCAGCAGTCGCAACCGCCGCATCAACAGCATTTCCACCGTCCTTTAGAATCTGTAATCCACCCTGCGCAGCAAGCGGTTGACTCGTTGCAACTGCGCCATGTTGACAGATGACAGCAGAGCGTCCAGGTCCAAATTGGTTGGGGTAGTACCGATCAAACATCCACTTTCTCCTACTTACAGACTGCTATCACTATAGCACGCCTCGCCCTTTTTGTCAAATTTAGCATTAATGCAGAGTGTGTAAGGTTTTGACGCGCGATTATGAAAAGTGCCCCTTGTAGCACAGACTGTATGAAGTTTAAGAAAATATTTCGGTAATTCTATATTTTCCCCAGGTCCGGTAGGTTCGGTTTCCTAACCGAACCGGACTTCACCAAGAAATTACCGAATTTAAAAATTGATCTTCATTTAGTCTGTGCATAGTATAATCCAAGCTGCAAAATCCGTGTCATTCCTGAAAACCTGTTATTCAAACAACAATCAACAAAATATTTACACATCCACGGATGCATCACTGATTTTTATTTGAAAATTAGAGAAAGGTCAGATATAATAGACTAAGAGTAGCCTCCCATTTATTCGGGATGGCACTTCTAAAAGATGAGTGTTCACATCTCGTGTAACAATGATAGGTGGATGACGAATTAGAGGACATAACATGGCCAAACAGATTGCACTTTTCAACCACAAAGGCGGCGTGGGCAAGACAACAATGACCTTCAATCTCGGCTGGATGTTGGCAAAGAAAGGAAAGAAAGTCATCATCGTTGATTGTGATCCGCAGTGTAACCTCACCGGCATGGTGCTTGGCTTCAAGGATGCTAAACGTTTTGAATCAATGTACAAGTCAGTTGGTGTAACGAATATTCGCGAGGGTCTCGCGCCTGCTTTTGAATCGCGTCCCGCCCCCATCAAACCAGTGAACTGCGAATCCATCCGCGGACGTATGGAAATGCCTTCGCTACTGCACTTGTTACCAGGACATATTGGACTCGCCGAATACGAGGTGCCCCTGGGAGTCGCACAAGCACTGTCGGGTTCATTGGTAACGCTCCAGAATTTGCCCGGGTCCTTGCATAACCTTTTTTCTAAAACTGCTGACAAATACAACGCTGATTTTATTTTAGTAGATATGAGCCCAAGTTTGGGACCGATTAACCAAAACTTGCTTATGACGAGCGACTACTTCATTGTTCCGATGTTTCCGGACTACTTCTCAGCAATGGCGACGGAGAGTCTTGCCTCAATTTTACCGAAATGGTCGGGGTGGGCAAAGCAAGCCAAAAAGTCGCCGCTTCTACAAGAGGCTATTTATCCTTTTCCTGATAAGGATCCCAAATTTCTTGGAACTATAGTTCAGAATTATAGAGTTAGGGACGGAGAACCTGCTAAAGCCTTCGGAGAGTGGATTGAGCAAATAAAAATAGGCGTTGAGGAAAAACTCATACCAGTCTTACGCGAAAACGATATGCTGCTTCCAGACGAATCTTATATAAAGACAAGGGCACTTGAATCGCATCAGCATCGATTTAATTTTATTAACCCAGATTTTGTAAATGACCAACTCATAAGTCAACCTCTTCTCCAAGTATCAGACTTCAATAGTCTGATTGCTCTCTCACAGAAACATAAAGTCCCAGTTTTTGATTTGACAGACGATCAGATTGGTCAAGCAGGTGTGATACTTGAAAGCACTAAGAGATCCATGGAACGCTTTCGGGACTTATTTTCTGATGGTGCGGAGCAGATAATTACACTTACCGAGAATGCTGAGTCTTATTGAACAACTTCGTGAAAACATGGTAGGTGTCCGAATTTGGGCGGATTGCATTAGGCATTTGACCAACAGACCACCCCCGCTGTAGATTTGAGTGATCTTCTACGCGTGCAGATTGTCATGATTGTCAGTGCGCTTGACCATTATATCCACGAAATCACGAGAGTCGGGATGTTAGAAGTCTATGACAGAAAACGTCCACAGACGAATGCCTCCTTGCGTTTCCAAGTAACTATGGAGGCAACAATGACGGGAATTTCCAAACCGAGTGAAAACGACTGGTTTGACAGAGAAATTCGAGACAAGCATGGATACCAAGCCTTCCAACATCCGGATAACATAGCCAACGCAGTACGGCTTTTCTCATCCTGTGAATTGTGGAGAGCCGTTGCTTCGGAACTTAATCTAACCGATCAAGACGTAAAAAATCGACTTCGCGCTATAGTTAACCGTCGAAATCAAATTGTTCATGAAGCCGATTTAGATCCAAGTTATCCAGGGACCGGAAACCGTTGGCCCATTTCTCCTGCGGATGTGACAAGTGCCTCAGATTTCATTCAGGACGTTTGCGAAGCAATTCACACCGTCGTCAATTAAGATAGACTGCTGTTTGATGCCATAGTATTTGCCGTGCATGGAGGTAATTAGGATGGCAAGACAAAGAATCGTCAAATATCCGCCTAAGCGAGGGAAACTCTCAAAATCAAAAATTGAACGAGCCGTAAAGGAGGTCCTTGAGGCGAGAGGGGTCCCTATAGAGCCTAAACGTGATACCTACAAATACCATCTGAAGCGCGGTAATAAAGTTATCCGTAGCGGAATCACGAACAACTTAGACCGCCATGAAAAGGAACACCAGCGGAACTACGGTAAAGATGTCCATGTTCAACAGGTTGGAAATCGGACAACGCGAGAAGGTGCGAGAGAATGGGAAAAGAAGCAACGGCGTAGCACGTCTTAGTTTTTGAATCCTTTTGTTGCCTTTTTAGAAAAAGAAAGTGGTATCGACCTATCCATAGATCAATACCCGATAAATGTATTCAACTTTCCCATTCACTCCTCACTTTGAGACTTCTCTTTTGAACGCTCAGGATCTATTGCATACTCATAAAATCCATAAAGAATAGTGTTACGATAATATCTAAAGAACAAATGGTAAAGATGAACAAATATAGGACATAAACTCGCACTAACGCAATAGCACACAAATAAGTTGTTCAAATCCAGAGTATCCCCAATAGGAATTCTTGTTGGTATGCCTCCAATAATTAGATTGCTGTAACTGGCACTATAGTCAATTTTGAATTCAAGACAAAATCCTGCTATTAAACCAAGCACTACTATAACTATTCCATAAGAAAGTCCTAAACGAATTTCTTTCTTCGTCGTATTTTCATTGTTTTTTTTACAGTCTTCTCGATTTTCATTTTTACTTTGTGTCCAAAGTTTTTTTATACGACTCCAAATATTTTTTTCAAGCCAAAGAAAAAACTTTCCTACAATAATCAAGCAAGAGCAAAGAAACCCAACAGCAAAAATAGGAACTATGACTACTATCCACATGTTTTGAAATAATTTCTCAGAAATAACTATTCTCAGAGAAAAGCCAACAGCTGCTAAACAAAAAATGACTGCTAACAACTTGGCAGAATTGTATAGAGACAGGAGCCGAGAAGCTCTTGGATAGAGATATGGACTGTGCTTCATGAAACTTGTACGACAGAGATGGAAAATTTCCGTATACTTTACATCTGTCTTAACGTCTGCAGCTTCGCATTGTATCTTTGATACTTTAATGTCAAAGACTTTTCTAATCTGGTATCTCAATTTATGCACAAATTGGTCCGAATACGGATAATAATCTTCAGGATACGATCTACATTCAAAGTCGAATAACTCCTTTTCAAACACCCCGTGATCTGAATAATATCTTTTGAAAGGATCCCATATAGTTGAAAAAACTCTAAACATCCAATTAATAAACCCATGACTCGCGAGACCAACAACATAACAAGCAACCACATAGAAAATTCCTTGGGTTATCGTAGGACGCAGATACTTTGGCAATTCGTCATCGGTACTCTTGAGTTGATCTATTAAATCCGTCGGTAATGTCGGATTTATCAGAATAGTTCCGACAATTATTATCATCAAACCGGGTAGACTATAACCCAAAAAATCATAAACTCCAAATGAAAATTTCATCAAATTTGTCTCCAATAAACGAATTCAACCGTCTCCTACACCTCCATGCCCGCATCTTGATATGTCTGCTTAATCAATTCAACTTCCGCATCGGTTAAGCCATACAACTGATACACCAATTCGTCTATCTTCTGCTCAATATCACGCACGCCATCGCTTTCCGGGGCTGCTAATATCTGTTCAACAAGACGCGACAATTCTGCTTTCTGTGCTGCAGTCCGATCCGCTATTGGAACCTTCTCCATGTATTGAGCGAAAAACTGCAATCTACCACCCTCCCATGGATCATTGAGGTTATAAAATTTGTGTCGCGCATACCAATCAAAGAGTCGACTATTCAATACAGCAAGTAATGAAAGATCACGAGTAGGTATGAAGTATACGTTGTTTAACCCAAATGTCCCCGCTGTATCGTAGCAACCATAGAGAGCCTTTGCTGTCTGTGGATAGATAACTTTCGGTTTTTTAAATTCGGCATAATAGACACACGAACGAAGTTCCCAATAAAACATACCTTGGTCGCCCCGGGCAATCAATTGATCTCGATAACCCTTCAGATGATTATAGACCGCTGGATAGGTTTCGGCGAAAATTTGCTCCGCTTCTGAGGTGTTTCTGGCATCCGACCAGGGCCACTCCCTGTTAGCACTGCTTGCAATAACTATCAGGTACTCATTTGTCGAATTTGCTTTCCATCTGCGAAGATTTCGCCCTCTCAATACCGGTTTTATAAGTTCACCGCTCCTTGCGTTCTCAGCAATCAACTTCTGGCACACAGGCTTATCAATGATAAATGCATCGTTACATCCAGTCTTCACACCCATGTAGAAACCTCCATCTACATATTCCTCCAATGGTGTTCCGATCTGTTGTAATCTTGCAAGCAGCCTAAGCACCTCTGACGATGTTAATGCCCATCCATCTGGGGACAAGTCGCGAGAGTCCATGGAAAAAGACTTTTCTCGAAACGCTTCTGAAAGACGAGGAATATCGGCTTTATCACGAAAGGTTGCAGCGAAAAAAGCCTTGTCCGCTGGCGGTGCACTTTCAGCAAGTAGGATACAAGTATCCACGTGCGCCTTAAAAACCGGAACGTTCCCAAAATCAAGTAGTCTGTGAAGTTTCACTCTGTTAGTAAAGAAAGATCGGAGTTTCTTGCCGTATGCTACCCGTAGGAAATTATTAGAAGAGATGTAACTGAGAACCCCACCTGTCCGAAGCAATTCAGCCCCGCGTTTGTAGAAGTAGACATATAGGTCTGCAGTACCTGTAAAAACTTCAGGAAATAATTGTTCTAAAACCGGTTTAATTGGAATGATGTTTTCCTGTCGTACATAAGGTGGATTGCCGACAATAATATCAAATCCACCCTCTTGGAATACCTCTGAAAACTCAACCTGCCAGACAAACACATCGGCGTTCGCTTGCCATCCCTGAAGGCTTTCCTTGAGTTCAGCGATCACCTCCCGGAGTCTCTGTTTCTCTGGGTCAGTATGGGTAACCAAATATTCCGCTTGATGTTCCTGAATCTGTTGAATCAAGTCAGCCTCAAGACCAATCTGTTCTGGTGCGGGACCAGTCAAACTATCTCCTGCTGCGACTTTGTAGTCCAAATTGGGCAGTGGTTCTGGTGTGTCACCTTCGTAATCGACGGCAAGACTCAACCACAAACGGAGCATGGCAATATTAACAGCAAACTCATCCTTGTCCACGCCGTAGAGGTTTTTCTGAATGATGTCAAGTTTACGTTGATAGATTATTGGAGAATCAATCTGATTGCTTTGAAAAAGTGCTTCTCGCAAGCGGAGCAACTCACCCATCATGCCGAGTAGATAGGCACCACTGCCACAGGCTGGATCACATATTCGCAATGTCTGCAGGACTTGTAACACTCTCTCTGGATTCCGAATTTTGGTTGCATCACCATCATCAATAAATGCTTGAAGGATTTCTGGTGTCTCATCGGTTTTATTTTGGAGGCAGATTTTTAGGCTCTCTCGGCACATGAAGGAAACAACTGGGCGCGGTGTGTAGTAGCTGCCGGTGTCGTGTCTACCGGTAACGAGTTCCTCAAACACTTTTCCGAGCATCTCTGGATCGACTGCTACCTCAATATCAAGTGGGGTTGATTCGGTCACAGTGAAATTGTATCGTTCAAAGAGTTCCAAGATCTCGGCAAATTTGTCGTTAGGAATATGGACAGCATTCTGCACATCGTCCTTCTGCATTTCAAAGAGTCCACCGTTGAGAAACGGCACTCCTCCCCGACGTTCAACGGCTGCAGATGATTCCTCTGGTTGGTCCGCAGCATTACCGAGTCCATGAAAGAATGCCCAATAGAGCCGGTCGTTGAGAAAATTTTCATCGGTTCCTGATTCTGTTGCATCGAAGAGGACACGGAGGTAATCGCGATTACCGTTGTAAGTGAGCCATCCTTTTTTCTCAATAAAGCGCAGGAACATCAGTCGGTTAAAGAGGCGTTGTGTATAGAGTCGGCGCGCTTCTGTCTCATCTTCTGGAATGCCTTTGACTGCTTTTTCAACCTGTGCAAAGACACGTTGGTAATCAGCAAAGAATTTATCGGTGACCGCCTCTACATCAAATGCTTCTTGCCATGCTTTTAGCCATGCCTTGTCATCTGAAAAGCCATCGCTTGGAAAGGCGAGTGCGGGTAGGTTATATTCACAGAGCGTACGGATGTGGGTATCGCCCTGTTCCCAAGAGAAGATCGAAAGCACAGCACGTCGCCAGTTTTCGTTGGACGCGAAGTGGGCAAAAGCGAAACGTTGAAAGTCGGTTGTGGTACAGATAAAGAGAAGGTGGTCGTGTTTCCAAGTGGGGAGACTTGAATTTCGATCGCGTCTTTCAACAAGTCCGCGGAGCACACGACGCAGTGCAGTTCGATAGATGTCCTCGCTGTTGAATTGAAGGAAAAAGATACCCCACGGCTGCGTATCCTCAAAAATTCCAAGTGTGGGTTGACTGGGAGGGAATGGTGGTAGCTGCCAGTAGTCACCAATCCGATCTTGCGTCAATTCATCAAGATCAAGCTCTTCAGCAGATAAAGAATAGGCTACGTCTTCAAATTCAACGTCTTCGGGGATGTGCCAACCGAATTTCTCGCGCAGAAAGTCTAAGAGGGTGTCAAAGTCATGGATGTTGTGAATATCGTTTGGTGTTATGTGGGGCATTCGGTAGTTTCCAAATCAGGTGGAATGTGATTCAGAGACTGGCTCTGTGCTTGTCTCTAACGGCGCGTTTGATGGCGTTAAGTGTTCACTTGCGAGTTCGCTGCTATTCCCCTCTGCTAATAGCGGTTCGATTGAGAGCTGCCATCCAAGTGCCTTGAGAACGGCATTCAGGGTACCAAGATGCAGTGGGTCTCCGCTGTATAGAAATTCTGAGAGGACTTTCGGGGTGATGCCGGCTTGCTTGGCAATTTTGGAAGTCCCGCCTTGGGCTTCTACAACATTCCGGATCCCCTTTAGAAAAAAGGGTGTGTCTCCATCAACAAGATATTCTTCCAATGAAACCTGGAGGTAACTCATCGCTTCCTCTCGGTTAGCGAGTTTTTCAATTAGGAATTCGTGCCATGTTGTTAGTTTTTCCATCGTTGTGTCTCCTTGTATTGCGACCAATATTCCTTTGCTCGCTGAATGTCCCTTGCCTGCGACGACTTGTCGCCTGCACAGAGGAGAAGAACAATTGTATTTTCGACTTCAGCAAAATAAATACGATAGCCTGCACCGAAGTGGGAACGTAACTCAAATACACCTTCCCCGACAGATTTAGAATCTCCGAAATTGCCATCTTCAAGTCTGTCAAGCCGTTTTTGAATTCTGCTTCGCACGCTTCGATCTTGAATTGTGTTATACCACTCGATAAAAGGCATTCTCCCGTTGGGTGTTCGATAAAATTTTAGTTCTCTTGGCTGTGTATAGCGCATTGATAATATCTTGTTCTTATCCAAGCGATATATTTCTAAAGTATATCACAAGTTCGGCAGAAAATCAAAGGGTGATGTGAGAAAAGTCGGGATTATAAACCCCTCCCACAAGTATTAGATAGATGGTTTCAGGCATCCAACTTGAAATGGACGAGCGAGATATATTCATCAACAATAGGTCGGCTTTTTCTCCCGCTGAAGCATGCAAAGCCGATGCTTTGGAAGTTGGTGGTTGTGCAGATAAAGAGAAGTTTATCGTGCTGCCAAAAAGGGAGTGAAACACTACGCCCGTGCCTGTCAACAAGCCCTCGCAGAACTTGACGCAAGAGTGTCCTGCAGGCATCAAGTTCCACGTTATCATCAAACTGGATAAAGAAGATACCCCACTGTTGTTGGTTCTCCAGTGAATCTAAATCTAAAAGTTGCAGCTGCTGATAGGTCTGGGTGTTAGCATTGGATTTACGCGTCACCGCAGACAAATCAAATTCAACATCGTAAAGCTGCAGTTGCCGACAACTAACAATTCGGGCTTGAGTGTCAGGATTAAGTTCAAGGTCACTTGCAGACCAGTCATAGGTAATTTCTTCAAACTTCAGACCTTCGTCCGGAATGGGCCAATTGAGGCTATCCCGCAAAAAGTCAACCAAGGATTCAAAGTTGTGAACCTCCTGAATTTTGGGTGAAAATTCGTTGCGCATTTCGTTGCTATAGTCTCCTTGTCGGAAATTGATTTCAGGAAATCTCCATCCATGCGATGAGTTTAGGTTTAGCCCCCATAGGTGCTTGTATCTGCATGAGATACTTGCGTATGTGGCGTTCAATTTTTTTGCGCGCATCCACAAGACCACCCGGGCCGTTTTCTGTCCAGCGCGTGGTATTCTCGCCACATCGGATTTCGGGCCAGATATCCTCAACGTTCCCAATCACTTCATCTACGTCAGCATCATAGAAGTACCATTTAATTTCACCGTTTGGCATCTCGTAACAACAGAAAACTCCCGCGTCTCCGACGCGATCAAGCGGAATCGGTTCACCATCGCGATTGAGAAATGGTGGTGGCTCGTCGTCTACATCTTTGCCGGAAAAAAGTCGCATTGGGAGGTCAGGAAGCCGCCGCCACAACTCAGGGCTGGATTCAGAAATACGTTGACGTTCAAGGTTCATCAGTTCCTCAATGCTTTCTCTACCCTCATAATGCTCATTGAAAAGGCGAAGGGTTTCATCGTCATCATCGGGTGAAACGAACTTCCCTTCAATACCGAGGGTTCGACTAATACGGAGGATTTTACCATCAACGCGTTTTCGGAGTTTGAGGATGTCGTCAAGCTCCGCCGGAGGAAGGAAATTCCAGACGTGAACAGTCGGATTTGTGCGATTAAGTTGCACCTCAATTTCTGCGTCAAGTCGTCGGTCTAATCTACCAATACGTTGCATGAGACGGACAGGGTTCCAATGCAGGTCGTAATTGACGATGATGGACGCGTCTTGCAAGTTAAGCCCTTCGGCAAGGACATCCGTTGTGATGAGTGTCTGAACCGGCACAACACTTTCAAGAGACTTTCCGTTATAACATGGTGAAAAGCGTTCAATAATCTCCTCACGGTTTACTTTACGTCGGCTATCAATTTGTTCTATATCCTTGAAACCTGTCTGCTGCAGCTGGGTGTAGAGATAACGAGCGGTGTCGCAGAATTCCGTAAAAATAAGCAACTTCTCATTTGGATGCTTTTTCAATAGGTTTAGCAGCTGCTGGAGTTTGTCATCTTGCTCTGTAGCAGGTTCACTTGCCAACTGGTCAGCATAGAAAAGCCGATAGATTCGACTAAGAAGTGCTGTTAAGAAATTCATATCGTCGACAACATCGTCAAACAATCTGTCCACATCATGGTCTTCTGGCACAAAAACGTCTTCGGGTTCAATGGAAGCGAGGTCGTCCTCTTCTTCAGACGGATTGGATACTATAGCGCGTTGTAGGTTTTCTGAGGCATGTTGTGATGAAACTCCATCCTCTTGCAGTCGTTCTAAGATGTGCTCCTGCACAACGCGCCACCATCTCCGATTTGTGCCTTCCCACATTTCAAAACGTTCAGGGGCGTGTTTTTTAAGCCAGTCCGCCATTTTGAGGAGCAGATTTTCAATAGTTGCTTCAAATGCTCGCCATGAACTTTCTAAGCGTTTGAGCACAAGCGTCCGGATGAGACCTATAACTTGCTTTTCACGCTGTTCAATCCGTCTCTCTGGCTTTTTGTGATACTTGACAGTGTTGTAGATTGCCAGATTAAGAAACGGGTTATGTCGGTCGAAGGCAGCTTGCAGTTCGTCGTAGAGTGTCCGATAGACTCGACGAAGTGAGTAGTCTACGGTTGGTTCAATAACGCGCTCTGGAAAGAGGATATCTGTCCCTGATTTCTGCTCTGCATCTTTGATGTATTTACGGCTCCTCTGAATCAACACCTGTTTCAGAAGTGGGTCTTGGCGCAAAAAGTCATCTTCTTCAACCTGACCGGCAATCTCGGTGGTTTCATCCTCAAGCTGTCTTTCCATGTCGCGAAAGTATTTACGGAAATCATGCATACCGATGCTGGAGAAATGCCTTCTATTGCTCTGCGCGAAATAGTTAATCAGATGATAGATATCGTCCAAGCTGTTATTGATTGGTGTGGCGGTGAGGAGATAGAGTGTTTTGTTCTGTGCGAGTTCCATCAGAAGTCTACCGCGATTGGAACTCGGGTTCCGAAAATGGTGTGCTTCGTCTATAATAATAACGTCTTTGTGTTCTCGAAAGTATTCAAGATCATCATCGCTGATTCCGCCCCTGCGGCCAAGGTCAGTATGCAGCTTGATATCGTAGTGTTCGCGGAGCAGTCGGCCGTATTTTGATCGGAGTTGACGGTTCACTTGGCTGTTCCAAACGCTCTCTGCTATCGATTTAGGCGTAATGAGTAGGACGCGTTTGTTTTCCCTAAGATAGCGTTCAAGCAGCATCAAGCCAATATAGGTTTTACCGCTACCGACACCATCGCAGATCAGCGCGCCATTCCATGTATCTGCTATCTGGAGCGCGGCGTGGTAACCATCTTTTTGGTACTGTGAAAGCGTTCCGTAAATTATCGACTCTTTTTCTTCCCACTCGTCAGCGGGTTTTTCGCGGCCTCTAAAGTAGGTGTGGAGTGATTTTGCGTAAACAGTAAATGGTGGGTACTCCTTAAGGTGCCGTTGAATCGTGCGAAGCAGTTCCTCCTTTACTTCAGAGGCTTCCTCCCAACGGGCATCGTACCAATCACCAAGTTTTTCAATATGTGTTGCATCCGTGATGAAGGAATTTAACTCAACGTTTTGGGTGAGGCCTGGGCGGGTGAAGTTGGAACTGCCGACAGTGGCGAAGTCAACCGGACTTGAATTTTGGGCGTGCATCAAGTTAAGTTTCGCATGAAACTTGGCTTTATCATAAACGCGCACAGCAATTTTCCCACGGCGAATTGCGTCTCGGACAGCGGCAAGCCCCCGGAGGGTGTCGTCCTGTTCTTTTTCGGATTCAATATTGGTATCAGTGGTTTCTTGTAAGGCTCTGATGAGATGATCTTTTGTGCGCCGTGTGGTCTCGTCACCCATCAGGAGACGGATGCCATCCAAGTGCTGCCATGTCTCTCCGAGTGATAGAAATGCCCCAATTTCAAACGTGCCGGTTGCTATATCTAAACTGACACTTTTCATGAGAAGGCTTTCAAGGACTTTTTGGAGGGTGTTGCCTTCCACATTGTCAATGAGTGTCGGAATCTGCATACTTATCTAAATTTTCTTTCTATAGAGTTTATTTAAGCATACCATAGTCAAAAGAAATTTTCAATTTTTCCTATAAAAAAGCAGTTTTTAATCTTTTTCGTAATAAAAATGTAAAAATTATGTAAAAATTATGTAAAAATTTGACATTTGCTATTAACTTTTTCAGTTTCATCCTTATAATTAATGCAGTGGATATTTGCATGTATCATCATGCAAAATCTCATGTCCCATTTATGAAGGAAACCGAAGGTATATTTTAAGGTTGACGGCTCCGAAAAAAAATAATAATAAAGGAGAAACCCATGAAAACGATGACGCGTCTGAAAAATGGTATTCCGATTTTGGAACCCCACGGTAAAATTGTCGGTCCTGCGGTATCGGAATTGCGAGAGAAACTCGCGTTAGAGTTATTAGACGCTTCCGATACACCCTGCTTTCTCATCAATTTCGAGCATGTTCACAAGATAGATAGTTCCGCGCTCGGCATGCTGGTAAATGTACATGTTATCGCGGCGCAGATGAATAGTCGTATCGGTATTATCAATATTGGGCGACACATTAAGAATTTACTCGTCCTAAGTCGGCTTGTGAGTATTTTTGAACATTTCGAGAGCGAGGATGCTGCGGTTTCGGCATTCACCAGGGACTGAGGACAGGAAACCGTTTAAATTCGATAGTCCGCCACCCCATTTAGAAACACAATGCTCGACGATGTCGGTGAAGACGCGAGCATTGGAAATGTGTGGGTGTGGCGGACAACAACAGGAAATCTGGTTTGAATGATGCCCCATTGTATCAGACAGATTGGCGAGGGTTCTTTATATTAGTTTTATGTTGACACTATTTCAAAAGGAACCATTACAATGAAAAGCGGAATCTACTTTATGACATTTGCGATAATCATCGGTATTTTCTCACTCAATACGGCACATGCATCTATTGTAACAGATGGGCTTGTCAGCTATTGGACCTTTGATAAAGGATACATTATTAAGAAAACAGCAAAAGATGTATGGGGTGACAACGACGGTACAATCAGTGGAAATCCTAAAGTTGTTCCCGGTAAGGTAGGAGAGGCACTTGAATTTGACGGTTCTGGCGATCTTGTTAACCTAACCACACTCGGAGATTTTGGCAGGCAGATTGGGACGGCTTCGTTTGAAGCATGGATCAAAACCAGTAATACGACGCGTTGGATGACGTTAATCAATACGCATGGCGCGGAATGTCCTTATTGGGGAATAGAATTCAATGGGAAAAATAAAAAAGATAGATTTGAGATTATCGAGAGAACTCTTTGGTATTACTTTAGCGTTGGCGGTCCAAGATCATGTGGCACGGTTGGTAGCGGAAGAAGTGTAGGTATTTTTGATGGAGAATGGCATCACATTGTTTATACAAGTGACTATGCGATAGCGGAGGGGGCAGGCGGAAGTGGCAAAAAAGTCATGTATATAGACGGTGCATCCGGTTATCCGGACAATCATTCATTTAGTGGTAACAGAGCATTTTCGCCATTTACAGCACCTGTAACCCTTGGTGCCAGAAAATTTCCCGGGAAATCACAAGGTCACTTCATGGGTATGATTGATGAGGTTCGTCTTTACGCGCGTCCGCTCACAGCAGCTGAGGTATATCAGAACTTTGTATCAACCCAACCTTATAACGTTGTGTCGAAAGGAAAGTTGTCTACTGTCTGGGCAACATTGAAGAGAAAATGATAGCGTTCCCTACATCTAAATTGTAGCAATAGTGAGTTTTGAAGGAAAATAGAAAAAATATGGGAGCAAAACGTGTTTTATAAGAATTTTTATTAAATTTATTTGCTTTTTTCCCTAAAAATACTATATAATAGCAGTTGGATACAGGCTTTATAATTTTATATTTGAAATAATAACAAGAATTGACGATTTATAACCCAAGTTGCGGGTTGTCCGTCTAAGCGAAACCCAACGTCTCACTTTTATCAAACTCACGTATAATCAAGAACAATAAGCAGATTCTTGGTAACCAGTCCAACAAATGCAAGCTGGCAACGTAGTATATCGTAAGTCAAGGGCTTGCTTTCATGGAGGACAAATTTATGAAATTGAGATGTCAATTGAAAGGCATAAAATGTCCACATTATAAGCATCAGGGGGTTTTCCATCCTGATGACGAAACGGTAAAACGGCTGCTGCCGGATTTGAATTGGTGTGCTGACTGTATGGCGCATGCTACCCCGCAGTACCCTGATATTCGGGATGATTTGCTGCAGATTGCCTCCGTTGTACTCGTCGAAAAGGGACCTAAGTTCAATTCGACACATCGGAGTGGCGCGAGTTTTGGCACCTTCATCCGCCCACAAATCTGTGGAACTTTGAGAAACGCAAAAGAGAAGGAACTCTTACACAACAGGCGTGAACTGCCCCATGCTGATGACGGGTGGGATTCATACGGAGATGCGGATGCTGAACCCAATCGGGATGCCGGATGGTGGCACGAGGTTTTAGACTTGCACGCTGAATTTGAGGATAAACTCGTGCGAGACATCAGTTTTCAAGAGGCCTTACCGGAACTCCTACAAACGTTGACAGCGCGTGAACGCGAGGTTTTCGCTTGCCTTCGTGAGAATCAGCAGAATCACGAAATTGCTGAGGCGTTGAAACTTTCTGAAGCGCGCGTCAGCCAACTGGTGAAAACGGTAACGCTGAAACTGACACATGCGGGACAAAGGCTCGGTCTATCAGAATAACTATTTTAGGGAGGTCACTTTTGGAGATACCTACACTTCAAACATAGCGGCGATTGTAGATACCGGTAATGATACTGGCCTGCAATCGCCCTTTTATTTTTTTCTCAACTTGAAACTGAACATTTTGAACTTGACAGTCCTCCACCTTTGTGATAAAATTCTACGCATTCTACAAGACAGGAGTCGTTATGTCTACGTATGATGTCGGAATTATCGGTGGGGGACCTGGTGGGTATGTCGCCGCTATTAAAGCGGCACAACTCGGTGGCAGCGTCTGCCTCATAGAAAAAGGTGAGTGGGGCGGTACCTGCCTGAATCGGGGTTGCATCCCGACGAAAACCCTTTTTGCTGTTGCCAATCTCGCAACGCAGGTTCAAGATGCATCTGACTTCGGTGTGCATATCAGCGGTGAAGCAACAATTGACTACCCGCAGGTATTAGCGCACAAAACCTCGGTGATTGAACAGCTCACGGGTGGTATCGCACAACTACTGAAAGCGAACGGCGTTGATACCCTCAATGGAACAGCAACGCTGACCGATAGAAACACAATTATCGTCAACAAACCTGATGGTACAACCGAGCAGTTGCATGCGGAAAATATAATTATCGCCACAGGTTCCGAACCCGCAGAGCCACCTATCTTTGAAATTGATGAGACCCAAGTCTTGACGACAACAGGCATTCTCAACCTCACAGAGCTCCCCGAAAGCCTGCTGATTGTAGGCGGTGGCGTTTCGGGATGCGAGTTTGCTTCAATCTTCAACGCGCTCGGTTGCCAAGTGACCGTGTTAGAACTCCTTCCGACAATTTTGGCGACCGAGGATGTCCAAGTCATCCGACACATCCAACTTTTTATGAAGCGAAAGGGGATCACTATCCATACGGGTGCGAAACTCACACACGTCAAGAAATCGGATATGGATGTCACGGCAGTGCTTGAATCCGCCGAAGAGATCACAGCAGAAAAAATGCTCGTCTCAATTGGGAGACGTTACAACACTGAGAACATAGGATTAGAAAAGATTGGCGTTCGCACAGAGAACGGAAAAATCGTCGTGGATACACGGATGCAAACGAATGTGACCGGTATCTACGCCGTAGGGGATGTCGCCAGTCGGTATCTATTAGCACACGTCGCATCGGCAGAAGGAAAGGTTGCGGCACAAAACTGTCTCGGTAACCCTATTGAGATGGATTACCAAGTCATTCCGTGGTGTGTTTTTACCTTACCCGAAATTGGACATGTCGGCATGACGGAAAAAGAGGCGACAGATGAAGGCTACGAGGTAAAAGTAGGACGGTTCCCCTATGCAGCAAACGGGAAGGCGTTGGGACTACGCGAGACGGATGGGTTTGTTAAGACCGTCTCGGATGCCGATAGCGGGGATATTCTTGGTGTTCATATCGTCGGTGCACAGGCTTCAAACCTTATCCATGAAGCCGCTGTCGGGGTGCGTCTCGGCGCAGCTGCAGTAGATATAGCACACACTGTTCACGCGCATCCGACGCTTTCAGAAATGGTGATGGAATCCGCAGAAGCAGCGTACGACAGAGCGATTCACAGTCTACACTAAAAACGGGCAGCTTCCTGAAGTTCTTGATACCGAGATGAAATCTCGGAAAATGCTACACGCTTTTGCCGCTCGACGCTAAAATCTTCAATGTTAAAAGAGGCGACAACCGCTCCATATACCATAGCACTGCGTATCGTTGCCTCCGATGTATCCCCAACGGAAGCAAGGTAACCCATCATCCCACCCGCAAAACTATCGCCAGCACCTGTCGGGTCGGTTACTTGCGTAAGCGGATACGCTGGGGCATTGAAGAAGGACGATTTGGTGATACTTATGGCACCATGCTCCCCTTTTTTGACGATAACCCGCGTTGGACCATAGTGCAGAATCGTTTCTGCAGCACGCACCAAGTTAGCATCCCCCGTCAGCAGTCGCGCTTCACTATCATTCAAAATAAGAACATCTACACGTGCTAAGAGTGCCTCTAACGCCTCTCGTTCCTCGTTAATCCAAAAATCCATCGTATCACAGACGATCAGTTTCGGATTTGCCGCCTGTTCAATGATACTCAGCTGCAGCACCGGCGAGTTATTCGCCAAAAAAAGATAGGGCGCATCTTTGTACGCTTCGGGCAAAACGGGCTGAAAATCTTCAATAACATTCAACTCTGTGAAGAGGGTATCACGCACGTTAAAGTCTTCAGTATAACGACCACCCCATCGAAACGATTTACCACCTTCAACCCGCTCTAATCCTTGGAGATCAATGCCCCGCGTTGCGAGGAAATCCGTGTACACATGCGGAAAATCAGCACCGACAACACCGATGAGCTGAACAGTGTTCCCAAAAAAACTTGCGGCGACAGCAGCATAAACGCCAGAACCACCAAGAACATCCTCAACGCGTCTATTTGGTGTTTCTACCGTATCTAAAGTAACCGTTCCAACGACTAAAATTCCCATACACTAAAACCTATCTTCCAAATACATTGTGTACACCCAATTCCGTTTAGGATTAAAAAGGGCCAGGTCTATTTTTATTTTCGCGGAACGCGCGGATAACCCGCCGCAGTCGGCGAATAAAAATCACACTGAGTACGATAACTAATGGATACTGCAAGAAACTCAGCACTCTTACCATCGGCGGCGGGAATTGTATTGCCTGAGAAGATGCTGCCCAGATCAGTAACAATAACACCGCCGACAGGAGTATTATCATACCTTCCAAAATTTCTGATTTCTTCATAAGCACCCCTCACAAAGCGAAATGCTAAGCCTTCTAAAAAACTAACGAGGTTTAAAACCTCGTTAGCAAAACCAATAGTTGAACCGATAAAGGTAGAGGCACGTCACGACAATATATGAATTGTGCCAACGGAGAAGCAACACTAAGTTCCCATCTCCCACGAGTTGAGATATTTCTCTTGCTCCGCGGTGAGTATGTCAATTTCAACGCCAAACGCTTCCAACTTCAACTGTGCCACAGTCTCATCAATGGATTTAGGAACATCATACACCCGATTCTCAAGCTGATCACCGTTTTTAGCGATGTATTCAAGAGAGAGTGCTTGGTTGGCAAAACTCATATCCATAACACTCGCCGGATGTCCTTCCGCAGCAGCAAGGTTCACCAACCGACCTTCACCGACAAGGTAGAGTTTCCTACCATCTTCAAGGGTATATACGTCTACATAGGGACGGGCATTTCCCGTATCAACACTCAATTCCTCAAGCGCAGGAATGTCGATCTCGACATTGAAATGACCAGAATTCGCAATAATCGCGCCATCTTTCATCGCTTCAAAATGTTCCTTACGCAAGACATGAATATCCCCGGTGAGTGTAACAATCAGATCCGCTTCCTGAACCGCTTTCTGCATCGGCATGACTCGGAAACCATCCATTACTGCTTCCAGCGCTCTCAAAGCGGTAACCTCGGTTACGATGACGTTCGCGCCTAAACCGCGTGCGCGACTTGCGACACCTCTGCCGCACCATCCATAACCCGCCACAACAACCGTCGCGCCAGCAATCAATAGGTTCGTCGCCCTGATAATACCGTCCAGTGTGCTTTGCCCAGTGCCGTATCTATTATCAAAAAAATGCTTTGTCTGTGCGTCGTTCACAGCGATAATCGGGTATTTCAGCACGCCTTCATTTGCCATACTTTTGAGTCTGATCACCCCTGTTGTTGTCTCTTCCGTTCCCGCAACGACCTGCTCGACTAAGGCAGGATTTGTCTCTTCAGAATGAAGTCTCGAAACGAGATCAGCACCGTCATCCATAGTGATAGTCGGTTGTAAATCAAGCGTTGCATCAATGTGTTTGTAATAGGTTTCTGTATCTTCCCCGTTAATAGCAAAAACACCGATCTCCTCGTCAACGACAAGGGATGCGGCGACATCGTCCTGTGTACTGAGCGGGTTTGACGCACAGACAACGGCTTCCGCACCACCGGCTTTCAGCGTCTTCATCAAGTTTGCTGTTTCAGTTGTGACGTGTAGACACGCAGCCACCCTTAATCCTTCTAAAGGACGCTCATTTTGGAATCGCTCACGGATGGAATCTAAAACAGGCATGAATCGATTTGCCCAATCAATACGTTGTTTACCATCCGAGGCAAGCGCTGTTGTTTTTATATCGTAGTTCATTTATTTCCTTTTGTGTGCCGGTATTTTTGAATAGATCCATTCTACCGGAGTTTTTCGACGTAATCGGTCTCTTCCCAAGTAAACCCAGGTTCCTCGCGCCCAAAATGCCCATACGCAGCAGTATTCTGATAGATAGGTTGACGTAATTTCAGGCGTTCAATGATACCAACTGGCGTTAAATCGAAGTGCGTGTTGATAAGTTTCGTGAGTGCTTCTTCATCACCAGTGCCAAACGTATCTACCATAACAGAAATAGGTTCACTTCTACCAATCGCATAAGAGATTTGAATTTCACACCGCTCTGCAAGCCCAGCGGCAACAAGATTTTTGGCGACATGACGCGCAGCATAAGTTGCACTCCGGTCCACTTTAGTCGGGTCTTTTCCTGAGAGCGCGCCACCGCCGTGTCGTCCCATACCTCCGTATGTATCAACAATAATTTTCCGACCCGTTAATCCAGCATCCCCTTGCGGGCCCCCAGTAACAAAACGTCCCGTCGGATTGATATGATATTTAATGTCCGGACTTTGGAGATTTTCAGGGATGATCTCTTTGATGACCCCTTCAATAATTGCTTCTCGCAATTCAGTATCCGCAACATCAGGATCGTGTTGTGAAGAGATAACAACTGTGGTCACCGCTTTAGGTGTGTTGTCAACATATTCAACGGTCACCTGAGATTTTCCATCGGGTCGGATAAACGGGAGGGTACCATCTTTACGTACTTTAGCCAACTGCCGTGTCAATTGATGGGCAAGGGTAATCGGCATTGGCATCAATTCTGGGGTTTCGGTGCACGCATATCCAAACATTAACCCTTGATCTCCAGCACCCCCGGGGTTTACACCCATTGCAATATCGGGAGACTGCTTATCAATGATACTCAATACGGCACTTCGCTCGGCATCAAAACCGTATTCAATATCGGTGTAACCGATATCGGTAAGCACTCTTCGGGCAATCTGTTGCGCATCATAGTTCGCCGTAGTAGTGATCTCACCCGTAATAACAGCAAGTCCAGTTGTAACCAAGGTTTCACAGGCAACTCTACCCATCGGGTCTGTTGTGAATATGGTATCAAGGACCGCATCCGAGATTTGGTCCGCAATCTTGTCCGGATGTCCTTCAGTGACAGATTCGGACGTAAACAGAAAATTCTTGCTCAATTCCACCTCTCCTACTCTACGTATCTACTTCCACCCTGTTTTCGGACAGCGTCTCAGTGGCTTTTCAAGGCTTTGCCCACGAGACAATGGGTGGGTACATGTACCCACCCGTACAGTTGCAATAACAAAAGCATGATTCTGAGATCAAGAAGTGAAAATGCTAATTTTTCGAGTCTTCCGCGTTCTCAGGATTTTCCGAACTTTCGGAATTATCAGCATCTTCGACGCTCTCAGCACTTTCAGCACTCTCAACGTCTTCAACGCTCTCAGCATCTTCAACAACCTCGACACTTTCAACACTTTCAGCATCTTCAACAACCTCGACGCTTTCAACGCTCTCAGCACTTTCAACGTTCTCGGCGTTTGACTTACCCATCTCCTCTTTGAGCAAGGCACCCAACGTAGTGACCGTCTCTTCCGGCTGCAACTGGCGTCGCGGTTCCCGTTCTCGCCGTGAGCGAGATGGACGTTCAGGACGCGCTTTGGACGGCTTTTCTTCTTCTTCAGGTGCGGCGGCGCGTTCTTGCTCGGCAAGAAGAGCCTTTAAACTCAGCCCGATACGCCGATCTTTCGGCGATAGGTTGATCACTTTTAAGTCCAACTCGTCACCCACGGAGACGATCTCCTCCGGCTTTTCAATTCGCCGGTCAGCAAGTTCAGAGATGTGAATTAAGCCCTCAATACCTTCTTCAAGTTTAGTGAACGCCCCAAAACTTGTGAGATTGACCACTGTACCACGCACGACAGAACCGACCTTATACTTCTCGGGTACTTCTGCCCACGGATCAGGCTGGGTCTGTTTGAGCCCTAATGAGACCCGACGTTCAGCCGCGTCAATCTGTAGAACGACTACCTCAATTTCGCTGCCTTCCTTAAGGGCATCGTTGGCAGCTGCGCCGCGTTTCGTCCACGAGAGGTCAGAAGTATGAATTAACCCATCAATTCCCGGCTCAATTTCAACAAACGCACCAAAACTGGTCAAGTTGCGGATACGCCCCGTGATCTTGCTACCGACAGGTGATCTTTGTTCTAAGAGTTCCCAAGGATTCTGCTGTAGCTGCTTGAGTCCAAGTGAAATGCGCTTGTCTTCCCTTGAGATTTCAAGCACAACCGCTTCAATCTCATCACCTTTATTAACGATGCGTGAAGGGGCGACATTGCGACGTGTCCACGCCATTTCAGAGACATGAATCAGACCTTCAACGCCTTCTTCCAACTGTAAAAACGCACCGTAGTTCACAATGTTGACAACAACCCCACGAACCGTAGAACCAACTGGATATTTATCCTCAATGTTCGCCCATGGATCGGGAGTCATCTGTTTCAAACCCAACGAAATTTTCTCGTTTTCTTGACCGATACCAATAACCTGGACTTCAATCTCATTACCGACTGAGACAACTTCGGATGGATGATGGATACGCTTCCATGCCATATCCGTTTTATGGAGTAAACCATCAACACCGCCAAGATCAACAAACGCACCAAAAGCGGTAATATTCTTCACCACACCTGTGACATGTTGACCGACTTCAAGTGTGTTGAGAATTTCTGATCGTTTTTGGACAAGTTCAGCTTCCAACCAAGCACGACGAGATAAAACGATGTTATGCCGCCGCTTACTTAGGCTGATAACTTTCATATCAAGCGTCTGTCCTACATACTGCTCAAGGTTCTGGATAGGACGCAACTCAACTTGTGAAGCCGGTAAAAAGCCTCGCAGGGACCCGACGCTTACCCGTAGCCCCCCCTTAATCCGTTCAGTAATACGACCTTGCACAGGCGTACCAGCCTCATGCGCAGTCGCTATCTCGTCCCAAATGAGGGTCTGATCGGCTATCTTCTTCGAAAGGACTATCTGTCCTTCGGAGTCCTCACGCCGCACGATATAGACATCAATTTCATCGCTAACCTGTACAGCGGGCAAGCCGTCTTGCCCAGGTTCAAATTCGGAGGCAGGGATATAACCTTCCGACTTAAAGCCGATATCAATCATCACCTCATCACGATTGACATCTACGACAACTCCTTTGACAATCTCTCCGTCTGTAAATGCCTTTATTGAATTATCATACGCTTCCTCAAGAGATTCCGGACTCATTGCCTCCGATGGTTCTTCTGTCGCAGCAGTTTCTTCAGGTGCCACCTCATCAGTAGGCACCGCCGCCTCCTCAGCCTCAGCAACAACTTCTGTCATCTCCTCAGGCGCGGTCTCATCGGTAAGTGCTACCGCTTCCTCTTCGGAATCAGCCTCGTTAGCAGCCGTTTCTACTGTCTCTTCCGGATTCGTCTCATCAACTTGTTCAGGATCCGTATCGCCAGTAGGCACTTCCTCTTCACTACTCGTGACTTCTTCTTGCTCCTCAACATCTGCGTCTGTTGCTGAAGCTGCTTCCGCAGCTTCTGGAGCCTCTGTTTCGCTCACTACTTCCTGATTCACCTCAGCCGATCCCTCAGCTGTGTGTTTTTCTTCTTCCACATCAACGGTGGACGCATTCATATTTGCCTGTTCGTTGTTCATTAAGATACCTGGTCCATTTAAAAACGCGTAACCGCGTTAATCCGCCAGTTCCTCCTTATATTCAAAGTGCTTTGAACACTTTCAAATCGGTTACGCAATAGTATATCACAAATGCACAAGAAAAGCAACAAGAATTTTTCTATCCGTATGATTTAACTTTTGGATAGACTTCCCATCGTTCAAAATTTCCTTAACCAGCCCTGCATCGAAGAATTTTCGTTTGACTTTTTTATCTATCTGAGATAAAATTAAAAAGGTTCCCAGTACCGTAACTAACTTCAATCTATAAGAGGTAATTCCTATGGATTCGACAAAATTAATGAAGCTCCGAGAAGAGTCTGGAATCAAAATCCTTGAGATAAAAACAGACTTGAGTAGTTACGCAGCATCTGATTTACGGAAGGTACTTGAAGATCTCTTAGCAGAGAAAGTCGAGAGAGTTGTGGTCAACCTCAGTCAGGTGAGTCATATCAACAGTACGGCTGTTGGTGCCCTTGTAGGTGTTGCAAAACGACTTCGCCAAAGCGGTGGTGACCTTAAAATTTGCGCGCTTGAGGACAACCTGACGCGCACTTTTAATCTGATCGGCGCTTCCAGTGTCGTCGAAATTTATGAGTCAGAAAACAGTGCCCTTGCCGCATTTTAAAATCAAGCAAATTTTACATGGAAAACTCAGACATCAAACTTAAAATTCCGAGTGCCAACTTCTATATAGAACCTACTCGGGCATTTATTGGAAACCTCGCACAAAGCCTCGGATTCTCCAGAAAACGTGTGGCAGACATCCAACTGGTGCTTGATGAAATCTGCAGCAACGCAGTACACCACGGCTCGGTTGACGCTACGGTCGGCGTTAAATTACGAATCAGGATTGATACTAATTCGCTTGAAATTTTAGTGAGGGATACCGGCTCAAGGCATACAGGGGAAAAAAACTGGTTAACGCATGAAAGACTCTCAGAAATTGAAGCAAATCGTTCCCCATGCAGTGAGAGCGGACACGGTATTTTCATCGCAAAATCGCTCGCGGATACTTATGAGATGCAACCCAACGCGGCAGGTGGAACAGATGTTCGAGTCGTTTTTGGACGCCTAAAACCCAGCGATCTTAAACTTTAGCCTTCCACAACCTCAATAGCAATGAGTGTCAGATCGTCTTCTTTAGGGCAGGTATCCGTGAAAACATCAATAGCTTCTGAGATGTTAGCAATAAGTTTCGCAGCAGGCTGCCTCGTGCAAGCGCACACTAATTTTTCGAGCCGTTCCACTGTAAACTCCTCACCTTGCGGGTTTTTCGCTTCATAAACACCATCTGTATAGAGAAACACCCTACTGGATCGGTCAAACGGATAGCGCATAGTTTCATAAACCGATTCCTGCCAAATTCCCAACCCATTTCCCGTATTTTTATCGCCAATGGTCTGATATGTCTGTTGGTCCTCATGATACAAAAGCGGGAATGAGTGCCCCGCATTCGCGCAAACGAGTTCCCCTTTGTTCAGATTAATGATACCGCAGAAGGCTGTTGCAAACATAAACAGCCGTGAACTAATCAAATCGTTGAAACGCGTATTTAATATTTCAAGAAGGGCCCCTGGATTATCCTCTATCTGTTGCTGGAATTCCGCCAAAATCGTTTTGATGAAAACCGTTACGAAAGCCGCTGAAACACCGTGTCCCATAACATCAGAAATAAAAACGCCGAGTCGGTTCGGCGCAATTTCCCAGATATCAAAAAAATCTCCACCAACCGCCATTTCAGGACAGCAGCGGGAAGCAATGCGAAATCCCGATAACTCCTGCACCCCATCCTGAGGAATCAGTATTTCCTGAATGCTCCGTGCCATTTGGAGTTCTTCTTCCAAGCGGGCATTATGTTTCGCAAGCGTGTCTTGGTACTGTTTAATGCGCAAAAGGGATCGGACCCGTGCCAGGACTTCCAAACTATCAAAAGGCTTCTCAATAAAATCGTCCGCACCTGCCTCAATAGACTTAATCCGATTTTCGCGTGTGTCGCGCAGTGCCGTTATCATTACAATCGGAATAAATTCAGTCGCTTCATTTGTTCGAATGCGTTTGACGACTTCAAAACCGTCCATCTTCGGCATGTTGATATCCAATAAAATGAGATCTGGCATCTCTTTTTCTACAACATCAAGTGCCTCAAGGCCATCTGCAGCTGTGTAGACCGTGTATCCTCGCGCATTTAACTGAATTTGGAGAATTTTGACATTTCGCGGTTCATCATCAACAACAAGGATTTTCGCCATTTCTTGCTGTTCAGAAGTCATTTCATCGTTCATGTTTCCGTCCTACTGAGATGGGTTTCTACACGCTCAACCAGTATGTTGATGTCAATTGGCTTACTGAGATAATCATCGCAGCCCGCTTTGAGGATCCGTTCCCTGTCGCCAGACATCGCTGCAGCGGTCAGCGCGATAATTGGTATATCCACCCACGCCAGATTCGCTTTGATCCGCCTTGTTAAATCCTCGCCGCTTTGTCCGGGTAAGGCAATATCCATAAGAATTAACTGTGGCATTGTATCTTCCAAACTGGCGAGTGCCTCCGCAGCATCAGTCGCTTCCACAACTGTATAGCCTTTTGATTGTAGGACAATCCGCACAACTTTTCGGTTCAACTCTTGGTCTTCAATTACCAAGATCCGCTTTGGTGTTTCTACCTGTTCTTCGGATGGAGGTGGTTTTTCAGTTTTCACAGGTTGCCCTCGTTCAAAATAGCAGTGGCACAGTGCTAAACCGCTATGCCCCAGCCGCTCTACGCTGCTTTATCAGATCCAGTATCATCAATGTTACGCTTCAATTGTTGTAGAGGGATTCTCAAAGTAAAATTGCTTCCTTTTCCCTCTCGGCTTTCGACGCTAATTTCACCGCCATGCAACATGATGAGTCTGTGTGTTAATGCCAAACCGAGCCCAGTTCCCCCATAACGTCGGGATTTCGACGTATCAATCTGTGTAAACGGCGCAAAAAGTTTCGCCTGATCCGCATCGGAAATGCCTATGCCTGTATCAATAACCTCGGCGCGAAGTTCCGTATCGCTGATTTCCAGATGCGTCGCAACCTTACCACCTTCTGGGGTAAACTTTACCGCATTGGACAATAAATTGTAGAAGACTTGCTTAAATTTAACACGGTCGGCTTCAATCACGCAATTCCGGTTGTAGTCCAAGGTGAGCTCCAAATCCTTTTTTACGGCGAGCGCAGTAATAATCGCGTTCACTTCCTCGACAGCCTCCACAACGGAGAATTCCTCCAATTGTAGCACCATTTTTCCCGCTTCAATCTTTGAAAGGTCAAGAATATCGTTAATCATCTCAAGAAGATGTTGACCACTAATATGGATGTCGCTGACACACTCTCGCTGCTCAGCATTGATTTCTCCAACAAGCTCATCTCGTAGGATTTCGGCGAACCCGATGATCGCATTCAAAGGTGTGCGCAGTTCATGACTCATATTCGCAAGGAAATCGCTTTTCGCACGACTCGCGTATTCAGCCGTCTCCTTCGCTTGCTGCATCGCTTTTTGCGTTTTTATCCGTTCTGTAATATTCAGTGCCATACTAATGCCAAGCTGTCTCTTATCCGGAAGTGTCCCAAGCAACGACGAACTAAACTCCCAAACCTGCCTTTCACCGGACTGGGTAATAATTACATACTCACCCTCCGCTACACGCTCCGTGGAACGGTACAACTGGGCAAGATGTGCTTTGACTTCCTCAGCTTCTTGGCTATGCGCTTGCGCCAGCCATTTTGAGATTGTCGGTATATCTTCGAGTGTGTAGCCTGTTAATTCTGTCCATGCCCGACTAATTTGCAGGACTTCACCATCTTCAGCATGAATCATGATAGGCAGTGGCGCGTTCAGGACCGCGCGACGGAAACGTTCTTCACTATGTTGTAACTCAACTTCCGCTTGCTTTCGGTCCGTGATATTCGTTGATGCCATCACGAACCCAATGAGCTCACCGTCCTGTTGAATAGGACCGATACAGGAGGCATACCAATATCCACTTATCAGTCCCTGAACTTCATAGGTAGCTGGTTCACCAGTTTCAATTACCTTTGCGCAGGCTTCCTTGATGCGTTGGTGATGTTCTTCAGGCAGAAAATCAAAAACGCTTTTTCCAACGAGATCTTCAGGTTTTAATTCGAGGGTAGGGGGCAGTCGGTTGACAAATTGAAGGCGATAATCCAGATCGAGCGTTGAGATAATATCAGGTACGCTTTCAACAAGGGAACGCCAATTCGCCTCGGAATCCCGAACTGCTTGTTGCGCACGATAGTACTCGGTGATGTCCCTTGAAACGCCGCACGTGCCAATAATACGACCCTCTCTATCGCGAATTGGCACTTTCGTTGTTGACACCCACGTATCTTGTTCATCGGGCCACGTCTCTTTCTCCTGTATCCCTTCAATCGGTTTCCCAGATGCGATAAGGTTTTGTTCGTCCTGGTACGCCTGTTGCGCATGCTCACGCGTAAAGAAATCAAAATCTGTTTTTTGAACTGCGTCCGCCGGATTTTTTAATCCGAACCGGGCTGCTAAAGAACGGTTGATTCGGATGAATCGACTCTCTGTGTCTTTAAAATAAATATGGTCCGGGGTGTTTTCCATTAGGGTATGTAACAAATCCGCCTCTTGAACATGTTTCGCTGCCAACTGTTGGAAACGAGCTTCACTCTCTTTCAACTTTGCTTCCAACCGCCTTTGTCGACTAATATCCGTTGCAACGACGTAACAAAACTGTTTTTGAGGTGCCTTTGTGGCGCGCCATCTTAACCACTTGTAAGATTCATTCTTGCACTGAAAGCGGTTTTCAAAGGTAACACTATCGCGTTCACCCGTTTCGACCCCCTCAATTTTGGCACGCGCATCCTGTCTGTCTTCTGGATGTATAAACGCATACCACGGCTGATTTTGGAGTTCCAACTCGGTGAATCCGACGGTATCTTCCCACGCGGCATTGAGAGGGACGAAGCCACCGTCACAACTGATACACCCAAACATATCTGTGGAAATCTCCAGAAAACAGTGAGAATCAATGGACGCCTCTGATAATATGTGCTTGTGAGTTGTGTCCTTAAGCGTCATGTCTGCCTCCACAAAGGACGAGGTAGGCGTATTTTGCGACTTGCACGTGATTTAACTTGTTACCAAAACTGCACGGTTCGCGAGTTTGACAACGGTCTGTGTCGTACTTTGAAAAACAAGTTCGTACAACCTACCGTGATGGCTTGCACTTAACGCGATGAGATCGCAATCATTTTCCTCGGCGTTTTCCAAAATATTCGCTACCGTAAAACCCCGAGCGGTAAGGAAATCGGTTTGAACGTCATAGTATTTCAAATAGGCTTCCATCTGCTGCTTAATCTGTGTCGCTTCTGGCTGTGTACTTGAGAGGGCAAGTCCAAGGATACCCGCCTTGGTCAATTCTCCAATCTCCGCGACAAGCCCCAAAGCATGGTCAGAATAGGTATCTCCGTGATGGACAGCGAGAATTTTACGCAAAAGTGTACACTGTTCATGCACTACGATGATGGGTCTTGTGATATGCTGTAGAACATCGTCAATTTGGTTCTGAATAAGTTTGAGTCGACGTTTTCTGACATCTTCTGGAAGTCCAACAACAACAAGGTCAGCGGAATGCGCCTGTTCACAAATCATCTGCCGTGGGTTGCCCGCAATCGCCTCAACGTGGTAATCAAGAAAATCATAGAGCGAGCATTCCGCTTCCGTTCGACGGATAACAGTCGCTGCAACATCAGCATTTCCCCCATGGCTGCTGTCTTGAAAGAAAACGCACGATAGATGTGTACCTAAAAGCACTGCCAATTGACCAGCGTACTCAAAGGCATTTTTTTCGTAATCCGTATCGCCAATGGCAACGAGGATATTTTTAATCATGAGACATCCCCTTATAGGTGCGAGGTAACCACACAATGCTGACAGGCTATCCACATCCCTTTAACACAAGGCACCTCGCGAACACGCTACAATCATAAACTATGGATGGCGCAGCAAGGCGACAACAGCATCATCTTCGCTCTCAAAACTTTTGAAGACGGTGATTAATCGCGCCATGACAATCAAGTTTTTGACATGTTTGTTCACATTAATCACCGCAATCTTCCCTCCATGCGGATGAATCTCGGAATAAACTTTCATGAGTGCGCCGAGCCCAGAACTATCCATTCCGGTTACCCCTTTAAAGTCAAACACCAGTCTCGGTGGCGAGGTAAGCATCGCAAGCGTCTCCTCCACGGTTTTCGAGACTTCTTCAATACCCGGGGAGATAATCCTACCGCTCAGCCTAAAAATAACGACCCCTTCTCTCTCAGACACGGTGATTGCCATAATGCATGTACTGTTCCTAAAAACCTATGCTTTTCGGTACATATCTATGGAAAGCAATAGACTTTTAGAGGGATCCTACCCCCTGTTACGAACACCGTCGTGTTCTAAGCCTGCCTACATCCAACTCAACCTGCTACGTCGCAGAAGATGTAAACGACTTACTTGCACCAGGGTCCACGGTGCAAGGACGAACCGTCAAAGCACGCGCGACATTCTTAATGAATATCCCACGTGCGCCGTTCAAATCCCTATCCATACGATGACCTTCCGATGACTTGATAACCTTTGAACCCCCAAGGTTTGTGATAAGTTCGCCAGTCCAAGACACTGTTTTGGAAGTATACGCTTCACACACATCTATCACTTCAACACCATATTCTTTCGCTTTCTGTTTCAAGAAAACTTTGAAACGATAATGTGAAAGGGTCAGCATCTGTCTAACAGATTTCTTTCGCAACTTCCGGGCACCTCGCTTTGTCATCCGCTTCGTCTGAAAAGTTGGAAGCAGGATGATGTCAAAGTTTGTAACAAGAAAGTGTGCGACCTTCTTGTGAAGTTCATCGATAAGATTACGGATTTTTACCTTTATTCTATTCGCGGCTTTACGCAAAACACGCCGTAGCGGGCGTTTCTCTTGCGTCGCACGCGATAAGAGATTATCGCAGTGTTGACAAAGCCTTTGAATGCGGTTGATACACTGCATACCTAACCAACCGAAGCAATCTTCACAGAAAAACGTCATAAAATCACGAACACCGGGGTCAAGTGCTACTATTCTAACGCTTGGTTCTCGCGTCTTTTTCTTCTCAACATACGGAACACAGAGAAAATAGCGTCCGTTTTCAAATACGAGTTGAGAATCCTTGACCTCTGCATCTGTATCACGTTCTGAAACCTTACCTTTTCCTTGAGGTTTCGCTGGTAAAGGTTCTGACAGTTTCATCTCGCCTAAGAATCGGGTATAGAACCCATTTTCTTTCAGAGAGTCCGCACGCAGATAAAGCGTCTGTTTGCGTTTTCTTGACCGAAACGAAACCTTTTGAAACTCACCCGTTTCTTTACATTTGACTTTAGCACTTTTGACCGCCTGACACGCATCCATCACCGCTCCCACTTTTATCTGGCGTGGCGTTTCCGCGTGCCAGCCAGGGAGTTCGTCAAACACAAGGGGCACAAGCTTCTTGAAACTTCTTGGTGTGTCTTTTCGATCCAATAAACTCACTGAAGCGTTATACACATACCTTGAAGTCCCAAACCATTTACGAAGAATCGCCTTCTGTTCCACTGTCGGAAAGATTTCTATCTTCTTTGATTTGGTCACGGTATCGCCGGAGTCCGGACATTCTACAGGAAAAGACATGCAGAATTGCGAGGAGATCGGCAGTAAGTTCTTCCTCTGGGGAACCGAAAACAGTTTCGTCGAGAACCACGACTTCTCCACCGTTTTGTTCGACCAAGAACTGTATGACTTCGCCGCCGAATCGGGCGAGTCGATCCCGATGGGCAACAACAAGGCGGAGTTTATCACCTCGCAAGATGCGTTCCAGTAAGGTTCTAAGCCCTTTTCGTTTGAAGTTGATACCGCTACCGAAGTCTTTGATGATTTCTGCTTCCGGGTAGTGTTTTTGCAAGTGTGCCACTTGGGACGCAAGATCGTCTGATTGTCCTTTTCCACTAACCCTGCAATATCCAATGGTAGTAATATCTGTTCGGGTTTGTGCATCTATAAAACTTTGGACATCATATCTACGATGTCCGCCTCCTGTTCTTATGCAGGTGATTGCTCCGGCACGTTCCATCCGACGCAGATGGTCTACTGTTATTCCGAGCGTCTGCGCTGCTTCTCGTGGGGATTTATAGTTTTTCATACCCTAATTATACCACATAAAAACAGATTTATCAAGTTTTATCTATATTTATCAAGTTTTAGAAGTGTTTAGGAACTGCTCCTCAATACTACAGTCGGCTTCGATCATAGGCGCGTTCTCTTAATTTTGCTGATCAACTCTCATTTGATAACCCAGAAACCGCCTCGTCCTCGTTTTCAAAATGCTCAAAAATACTGACGAGCCGGCTCCGGACAATCAGATTTTTGATGTTTTTTCCAACATGGATGACACCGATACGACCGTTCTTACGCGTCGCAGCGACATGCGCACCCATCAGGGTCCCAAGACCAGAACTGTCCATCATCGTGACACGCTCGAAATTGATGAGGATACGCGGCGCATCAGAAGCATCAATCTGAGACGTGATAACGTCTCGTAACTCTGATACGGAAGACCCCATTATTTTCCCATTCGGTTCCAAAATCGCAACGCCATCTTTTTGGCGAATCGTAGTTGCCATGAATTTTCTCCTTACTTTATTGTTAGAAAATTGAGTATACCAATCCACTCTCCTAATTTTATACTATTTTCAAACTATTTGTCAACCTGCAATTTTTAAGTGAGTGCAATATTTCGGTAACTGGTTGTCAGAACCGGGATTTTCAGCCGGATGTCAAGCAGAAAGAATTGAAACGTGTATGTAGTTAAAACATTGCGGTAGGACAGTAGAAAGTGGTTTAATATTCGTTAAGTATCCTCATGAAAAACGGCACTTTATCGATAAAAATGGGCTTCGAGGTATGATTCCCGTTTATGTCTTATCAATCTGGGTTGGCATTTGCTTTACCGGATGTAGTATAATCGTACTGAGAGTGAAACTTGTCGGATTAGTTAATTTCTCATAGATTTTCGTTCAACTCACCTTGATACTAATTAGAACAGGAAGGTAGGCAATGTTTTCAGGAGTCATAACAGAAATTTACAAAAAAGTTTGTGAATCAACTGAGAAAAAACACTACGAGTTAAAAGCAGACATCGGAAATGCTTCTCACGAGTACAATAAGAACTACAGAGAGCGTCATGGACAGGTCAAAGTCTTCTGTGTAGGGATGCGGAAACCTATACCGCTTGACGATGTTTATGTTGGAGTTCAGTTTTTAGATGAGCACACGGCATCACGATATAGGTCGCCTGAAGAAGTTGAGCAAGAGTTCCGAGACAGAAGTTGGTGGCATTTCGCTTTAACTTCGGATGAACGCCAAGATGGAAAACAAGTTGCCAATGACGAACAGTATCTAATGTTGCTCGGTGGGCCTGGTGTTGGAAAATCAACTTTTCTCCGAAAAGTCGGACTTGAATCCTTAAAAGGAAAAGATGGGAGTTTTGCACACGAATGCATCCCGGTCTTCCTTGAACTAAAGCGATTCACGGAAGAGCAAATTGATATTGAAGTCCTGATTACCCAGGAGTTTGAGACATGTGGTTACCCTTATCCCGATCATCTGGCGAACGCTGCGTTGAAATCCGGTAAACTCTTAATACTCTTTGATGGGCTTGACGAAGTGCCAACGGCGAATGTTGACAACGTTATTCGTAAAATTGGAGATTTCGTCGATCAGTATAGCCAAAACCGCTTTATTGCTTCATGCCGTACAGCAATATATAGAGGAGGGTTCACACGGTTTACAGAGGTAGAGATGGCAGACTTTGATGATTCACAGATTGAGACATATATCAAAAATTGGTTTGATTCAACCCCTCATCAATATCGGTATCAACTTGACAAGGAAATGAAAACTGCCGAACAGTGCTGGAAGGCATTGAACACAATAGGACATCACGCGACAAAAGAGTTGGCACGTAATCCGTTATTGCTCACGCTTCTGTGTATGGTTTACGACAACTCACAAAACTTCCCGCAAAATCGGGCGGATCTCTACGAAAAGGCACTCAGCATATTTATCGAGGAATGGGCGGCTGAAAAGCGAATCCGTCGAGAAGAATCAATCAGTCAGTATCTGGACATTGCGGCTGAAAAGCGAATGCTTTCTGAAATTGCGGCGAAAAATTTTGAAGTAGACCGTCTTTTTTTCGGTGAAGGCGAAATCCTTGCACAGATTCGAGAATTCGGTAAAGGGAATGCCAATACACCCCCAACGTTTAATGCCTCTAAAATCTTGGAGACAATCCTTGTTGATCAAGGACTTTTTGTCGAGAGAGTCAGAGGTTCTTACTCTTTCTCTCATTTGACGTTTCAGGAGTATTTAACGGCGAATTATATTGTGAGGGATACGCGATCTATTAGAGGATTGGTAAAGAAGCATTTACATAATGAACAGTGGAGAGAAGTCTTTTTGCTGACATCCGGTCTGATGCATGAGGCAGACGATTTGCTTGTGGCGATGGAAGCGGAAGCCGCTAAATCCATAAATACCGATGATAAAATCAAATTGTTGTTGCGCTGGGCAGAACGGATCACAGACACCACAGACAACCAACATAGTGGACTCGACCAGCGCGCCTTTGCAATCAATCAATATCTTGTTCTGAACCAACTGAATAAGTTCCATGAAAAGGTTAAGTATAAAACTGAACAATCTCAAGACTCTGATCTTGGCGAAGTCTCTTACAACTTCCATGGAAACCTCAACTACCTCTCCTCTGACTTCTATATCTATGACATCTACGGAGACATCAGTTCCTCCGTTGACATTTACAAGGACCTCCTCCACTACCGAGACCTTTACCCTGACCTTTACCTCTATTGCAACCAAGCCCATTCCTTTGATGCCGTTCTACTTTCCTATTATGATTTTTACCATTACTTGGATGTGGCTTTCCACTCCTCTAACTTCTCTAAATTTGGAGAAAAGTTCGACAGGGAATTGAGCAAACGGATAAAAGTTGTCAGATATATAAAGGAAACAAAAATTTTTGAAGGCGTAGATTTACAGCGGATGGTTCAACGGTTTAATGAAGAGCAGGAATTCATCAAAGCAGCAGGTGAAAGGAAATCTGTTAAACCGCCAGCGGAGTCTATTCACGACACATGGCTTTCTGTTTTGGGTATTACCAACGACATGCTCATAATTTCAGACGAGGAGTTGGAGAGTTGTCTTCGGTATCTCCGCGCAGTAAAACTCATCGTTGCGTGTAAAGAAGCAGCTGGGCGTGTTTCACCTAAAGTATGGCAGAAAATTGAGGAGAAACTTCTGGTTTCAAGGACATAAAGAACACGCGAAGTTCTCACATCCGAAATATCAAGGCACCCACAAAACAGATTCCAACCAACCAATAGCCGTCTGTTCGTCTTGTTCAATGGCGATTTCGACTGCCCGCTTTGCACATTCCAAAAGGTCTTTAGCGTGCTTGCGTAAGTTAAAGGATTCGACGACTTTTTGTCGGATTTCATACTGCTTATCGGTTGTGATGAATGGGATAACGATTCTACTGAATTCCTCCCTATTGATTGCTGTAAGGATTGTTCCGCTACACCCTTTCTTGAGTTGTAACTGACCTACGCTACTTTTCAAAAACACCAATAAAGTTTCCGAATTAAGTACATCCGAATGGATAGCATGGAATCCAGTTGAACATAGGGCATTATCATATTCCTCTGTTACCAAGGCTATACTTTCCAGTGAACCTTCAACAGATGAAGCAATAACATCTCCTGTGTTCACCTTACATCGCGCTCTACTTGGCAAGTCTTGTCCTTGTGCTACCATACAATCCTTTATTTCTCCACTGCTCCCAATATCGGCAAGTTCAATATACTTGTATTCCGTTTCAGGTTTAGGTTTGAAATTGCTATCTTTTAAATGGACTTGATTCGCAACCGTGCCCCAACCCCCCGGATAACTTTTAATGGCACTGATAATATCATCGTATCTTGGCTGGAAGTAATCTGCGTCAATGCGCTCTGCGCGTTGCATGCTTGCATAATCCGTGGCAAAGGCTAATCTGTGCTTCGGTTGCCAATCGGCGAGTCCGAGTTCGCTAAGGAGAAGGGTTTGGGTTTCGGCATACCGCGTCTTTGATAATTCCATTAGTTCTTTTGATCGGAGATAGGCTTTCTCTATCTTCGTTTGAAGGTCTTCCCAACTCGGTACAGGAATTTGATACAAAAAAGCCGGAGCAATATGAGGTTGTGCACTACCATATTTTCCTCTCTCTACTAATGCCTCACCATACTTAGTATTAAGGAAAATAGTGAGAAAGAAAGGGTTTAAGTTTCGGCTCCGGATAATAAGGGTATCGGACATTGATATAGCAGGATTATTTTCAAGATAGATTGCACATTGACCTACATTTGCGCCGGATCGCATTATCAGAATATCTTTGTAATGTATCGTGTTTTCCTTCAAACGTTCTGCGTCTTCTTCCGATATATAGACCGGATTCGCTGTCAGATCAATGGAGAGCGGACGCACATTTTGCCCTCTTAATAACAGTACGCCATTCTCCACATAATTTCGCTTGATCTCTTTAGGGTGTCTGATGTTGACCTGAAAATCAATGAGTTTGCGCGAACCAATTGCTTCAAGTCGGCGTCGAATCGCTAAATAATCAGGTCGAAAAAACTCCGCATCAAACCGCAGAGAATGGGAGGCATCCACTATAGATTGGTAATCAACGGTAGAATACTGCATTATTGTGTTTTACCATCCCGTTTTTCTATTTTTTCTTTATCTTTTTCAGGAAGATTATCGTAGTGTTCTTGAATTTGGTTAGGTTGTGTAATCAAGACAATAGTAATCATATTGATTAGGGTAAAAAGTGCTTGAACATCGGTAGTATCGTCAAATATGATCTCACCAGGGTGGACAGCATGATTGCCTGTCACTCGAACAATATCAAGTGCTTGCTGAATTTGCTGACTAATACCTTCTTTTACAAGATTCTTTATATTGGTATTGAGATCCCCGGTCCTACCGCAATGTTCAAGAAGCATCTCTATAGCTAATCTCAACAAAGCACAAGCGGCACGCGGAGATTGCTCCGCTATAGTATCGGCTTCGTCATAAACTTGTTTTATATCCTCCGGTAAATCACTATTGGCTGGCGGAGCTGTGCGCGGGGCAGGATAGATAATATTTTCAGCCAGCCAAAATGTTTTCTCCTTACAGTGTAAACAAATAGAGATTTCTACTTCTCCTTGCTCAAGAGAAATTGGACCATCTGGTGTATACGTCCTTTCTGTATCACTTTTATTATATTCGGATATGTGATTCCAACTTTGATGGGCATAAACATCGCAATACGGACAATTAAATGTACCACTTCTATGTTTAGGTGGGTAATATTTGGACATGTTTTATCTCCAAAAACTTAAGTTTTCACTTTTTGCCCATTCAATAAAGGCTTCCGCAATCCCGTCAGGGAGCTCCTCATTGTGGTTATGTAGATCGTGATCAACAATCAGGTGCCCGTTTTTGTCCAGTTTGTGCTGCCCATCACTATTTTCAAGAAAAATATAATCGCCAGAACTATCCTTACCACCCTTCTCACTCACTGCCAAAAAGACGGAGTAGTTGTCAACTTTTCGACAGAGGGGCCCCACGCTTGGATCATCGTTCCATTTTTGCACAAACAGAACGCTCGTTTTCGTGCCGGTATGCGGTTTGAAGGTATTCCCGTGCAAACTGACGATAGCCAAAATACGGGCACGTTCCGCGATAAATTCACGGACGTATTGGTCAGATGTGTTGTTAAATCTGCCTTGCGGTAGCACAATCGCCATGCGCCCCCCGGGTTTGAGGAAATCAAGATTGCGTTCAATGAACAGAATATCGCGCCCGACTTTGGTGTGTGCTTTGCCGTTCTGCTTAAAGGTGAGATTGTATTGATGGAGGATACGGCTCTCCTTGATGTCCCCGGCAAAAGGTGGATTCGCCATCAGAATATCAAAACCGAATGATTTGTTCTCGTTTTGTTCCATCCTTAACGCTTTAAGGCGATCAAAACCGTCGCCATAAGTGCGTACCCATCTGTTATTTCTCTCTGTACTGTCTTCCCACCGCTCATAGTCCAGTGTGTTGAGGTGCAAGACATTCGTTTCACCGTCTCCTGCGATCAGATTGAGGGTTCTCGCTACCCGAACGGTCTTTTCGTCGAAATCGATTCCAAACACCTTGAGGACGTGTTCTTTGTCTTCTGCTGGGATTGCCGCATTCGTGAAAAGTGTCCCTGTCAGTTTGAAAATGGTATGCACCGGAAAGCCGCAGCTCCCCGCGGCGGTGTCAATCATATATTCCCCTGGCTGCGGATTGAGCATCTTGACACACATATCTATGACGTGGCGTGGTGTGAAGTATTGCCCCTTTTCGCCTTTCGCAGATTTGCTCACCAGATATTCAAATGCTTCATCAACAACTTGTAAATTGGAGTTGAACAACTTTATATCCTGCAAACTTGAAACGCAGACTGCGAGGTGGCTGTCAGAGAGTTCAAACGTTGAATGTTCCGGAAAAACGTCTCTCCACTGGTCTCTTGCCTCGTCAAACAGTCGCTGAATTTTAGTTTTGAGTTCGGTATCGGTTTGACCCGTGTTTCTAAATGCCATGACTCGAAATCCATCATCCGAAATATCTTCCGCTCTCAGTCGAATAATATCATAATCCGATTCATAGGTTACGCCGGTTCTGTGTTCCTTGTGGGTATTTTGTGTCTGACGAACAAAATAATCAATAATTCCTTTGTCTTTATAACTGAGTGCTTCATCATAGAGTTTAGTAAAGATGAGTTTGAAGACTTCTTCAAAGACATCTACGCCTGCATTAGCGAGTACCTCATCCTCTAATTCCAAAATAATGTCTTTTAAGGATTTCCGTTCTGTAACGAGTTTGTCCTTAAGTATGAGGTCCTTAAGGGTAAAACGTTCGCTGAGGATATCCGCCAAAGTCTGATCAGCGTTAGGAATATCGGTAATATCTTCAAAGTAGTTCGGATCTCTCCGGTGGTAGTGCGAAATCTGTTGTCCGTTTGTCCATACAGCAATGGGCGCGCCAGTGGCGTTGCAGTAGGAACGGAGTTGTGCCTTGCCATCTTGGAGTTTCGGCTTTTTGACTTCAACGATAATATAGGGGGTATCGGCTCTGTCTTTGTCAAGGATAACAATGTCAGCGCGTTTCTTTTCCCTACCAAAGTTGACGAGGTGTTCAAACCGGACACGTTCTCGCGGATAGTGGTATCGCTTCAGGAGCCGTGCAGCGTAAAGTTGACGGATGAGTTCTTCGGGTTTTAGCTGGACTGGTTTTTTGCGGATCGCGCAGTAGGTGAAGGGTTTTTCGGTGCCTTCTATCTTTTGGCGTAGGTCTTGGATTTCGGATTCGTCGAACAGGTCGAGGTGGTAGTTGCTGTCTCTGAGTATCGTTTGGATGATGTCCGGTTGGGTCATAGGTTTCTCCATTGTGTTTTTTGGATGGAATTTTACCATGAAGTAGAGAAGTTGTCAAAGAAAATTTTAATGAAATAAGTTTGATTTCTACTTGCTTATATGTCATACTATAATTAATCTTTGTTATAAGATTTCAACACGTCGTGAGAAGTGATCCTTCCGCGGATAGGAGGTAATATTATGCCTGCCAAAAGACACCATTTTTTACCACAATTCTACTTACGCGGTTTCTTAAAACACAATAGAAATCAACTGACTGTAATTAAAATGGACAACGGAGATTTTTTTAAAACCGACACCAAAAACGTAGGACTTGAAACAGATTGGAATCGAGTGGGTGACGACAGATCTTCCACAGAAGAGCATTTTGCAAAAATAGACGGTCAAACTTCGCGACTATTGAGCAAAATAGATCATGATGAAACACTGCCAACAGATGTAGATGATATATCTTTGCTATTCTATTTTATTGCAAGATTATCTGTTCATAATCCTTCTCTAAGAGATCGTCTGCGAAAAGATAGGATAAACCATTTAAAACATGTCGGCAGATGGCAAACTTCAAGCCCCGGTATTTATTATGAGGCTAACAAGGATAAAGATATAGATAAATTGGCACCATACGAACGCGTGAAAAAAGCGGTAGAGAATTTAGTAGATGGCAAATATAAAATTAGTTTTGGACACGGTTATTTTCTTCAGCATGAAACCAAATTTATAGAACAAGATCTAATTCCTATATTTTGTGACTTACACTGGTCGCTTTTAATAGCGAAAGATCCGACAGAAAGTTTTGTATGCTCAGATCATCCTGTTTTCATGAATACAGGGCTTACTGAACTCTCTGGAGAAACAGAATTAATTCCCAGCGTAGCATTTTCACTACCTTTGAACCGACGGATATGCTTGTATGCTCATAGTATCGGTTTTTTGCCCGAAATCTACTATATTTCTAAAGAAAATTGGATGGGTAATTCAATGTTAAGTGTCCCTCATCTTAATAGCAGAACAATATATAGGGCAAAACGCCATGTATATGCTGGAGACTTAAATTGGGAAATTGCAACGGCGAGCGGAGAAAAGAGAAATGCTAATTCTCTGATTGGTAAAAGATTAAGGATATAGTAGATACTTGGTATAAACAGTATCACTTTGAAGACAATTCTTTGAAAAACTTAGCACTTGATACAGTTCGCTCTTAGGTTGCTATGAAAGTGTGTACGGCACGCGGTGCATGCCTACTACTTTTGATTTAGTTCCGGTTTGCTATGTTTGATATGCGTTGGGATTTCTTTTTGACTTGACCGGTGAGGGTTTTGGCGGTGGTTGTGAGCTGCTTTACGTCTTCAGCGGTGATTTCAATTCCCGAAAAGTTTCCTTTCAAAAAATGGCTCTGCCTGACAATCAGATTTCGCTTGTCTTAATTCCGAAAAATCGCTATAATTTCTGCTAAATTCTCCATTAGACGGAAAGGAATCCAATGTCTAACGAATACCGCTCCGTGCGAATTAAGGACCTGCCCGAAAATGAACGCCCGCGGGAAAGGCTTCATAAACACGGGCCAGAGATTCTCAAGGACTCAGAATTATTAGCGATCATTCTCAAGAGTGGTTTCAAAGGAACAACTGCCATTCAACTCGGTGAACAGATCCTGATAGCACTTGAAGGCGATCTCAAACGGATGGCTGATTACAAATCCAAGCAATTTGAAAAGATCAAAGGTGTCGGCGAAGCGAAAGCCGCACAGATCGTCGCAGCGTTTGAACTCGGAAAACGACTGGCACGGTTCCACGCCGACCGAGATAAGATTACCTCACCCAGCGATGTCGCCGACTTGATGATGTCCAAAATGCGTTATCTACATAAAGAAATCGTTTGCGTCCTATGCCTCGACACCAAGGGCGGGGTCACAACCAAGGGCCTCGGCGGAGACGCTGAAGCTTTGGAGGCACTAACTTGGGGAAAAAGGTTAGGAGAAGAAACCGTCTTTGAAGGCACACTCAACGCCAGCGTCTTCCACCCACGCGAAATTTTTCGATTCGCCATCGAAGAATCCGCAAATTCAATCGTCCTTGTTCACAACCATCCATCCGGCGATCCACAGCCGAGTCAGGAAGACATTCGCGCAACAAAACAATTGATTGAGGCTGGAAACCAAATCGGGATTAAAGTATTGGATCACATCGTCATCGGTGACGGAATCTTCGTCAGTCTAAAGGAAGAGGGATTCATTTGAAGGGTTCCTTTGCACCACGTTGCCGAAGTACCTCATATAGCAGGACACCCGCCGCAACTGAAACGTTGAGCGACTCAATGTTTCCTAACATCGGCAGATGCACGAGATAGTCACATTTTTCTTTCACGAGCCGTCGGATGCCTTCCCCTTCGCTCCCTAATACGAGACACAACGGAATGTTAAAATCCGCATCGGTGTACAGACACGGGGCATCTCCAGTAGTACCAGCGACCCAGATACCAGCCTTTTTAAGAGCGTCTATGGTCCGAGCAAGGTTCGTGACTTTAACGATAGGAATATAGGCAGATGCACCCGCTGACGCTTTATGAACAGCAGTAGTAATCCCGACAGCACTGTTCTTTGGAATGATAACAGCATCGGCGTTCGCAGCATCAGCAGTCCGGAGAATTGCCCCAAGATTTCTGGGGTCCTGAACACCATCTAACATGATTAACAGTGCGTTGTGTTCACTACACTGTATTTTCGCGAGTATTGACGACAGGTCCGTATAATGCGGAGACCTGATAACGGCAATAACACCTTGGTGTGGAACGGAGGGTTCAAGTCTATCTAATTCGCGGCGTGTGCAGTGTTTTATAGGGATGCCTGCCCGTTCTCCCATAGTGATAATTTCGCGGATACGCGAGTGTGTACTCCCTTCAGCGATACAGATATTTTCTACATCCTGAGACGCACGCCGTAGCCGTTCTATCACTGGATTCCTGCCAACGATGTATTCAGACATGTTAAATATAATAGGGCGGATAAAGATATCCCCCCTTTTAAAGTTAACCACCACGGACGAATTTAATATCAGGTCCACGCGGCGTGATCTTGATGTCCTCATCCGCCTCTTGGCATTGGACACAAGTGATGTCGCCAACGTTTGCGGTTTCCATCCGCGGCGCGAGTTTGCCTAATTTAAATACAAATCCCAAAATGTCATCTGCCGGGATTTTCCTATCACACGCGCCGCAAGGGACCGCTTCCCCCGACTTGACTTTCGCTAATAGTTCTGAAGCCTTCATAATCAGTCCCCTTCCGTTTCAAAGTAACTGAATTGTCTATAGGAAGTAACGTTCCTTCTGCTTATCCAATTCGTATTCCTTGTACGCCTCTTGTGCGGAGTCCACTTCAGAGACTTCGGCGATAGGCACATCCCACCAAGATTCGTAGCGCGGAACCCCTTCGTAGTAGTCTACATCAATCTTTACAACGGTTGTGTGTTCCGCTTCGCGTGCCTCATGCAAGGCAGCTTTCAGACTTTGCAACGTTGTCGCTTCAATCACTTTAGCACCGAGACTCGCGGCATTCGCTGCAAGATCCACCGGTAAAAAATCGCCTGAGAGTTCGCCGGTTTCTTCTTCACGGTAGCGGAAACGGGTAGCAAACCCTTGTGCACCCGTTGCTCGCGATAACCCACCGATGCTACTATGCCCCTCATTATTGACAAGTACAATAATCAGTTTATAGCCTTCCTGGATCGATGTAATAATTTCCTGCGCTAACATCAGATATGAACCGTCACCTACCATAACATAGACATCACGACTCGGATCTGCCATTTTGATGCCTAACCCACCGGCGATTTCATATCCCATACAGGAGTAGCCGTATTCTAAGTGGTACTGCTTCGGATTACGCGTTCGCCATAACTTATGCAGATCACCCGGCATGCTGCCCGCGGCACAAACCATAACATCTTCAGGACGTGAGAATTCATTAACCACGCCGATAACTTCGCTCTGACTCGGCAAAGGACTATGACCGAGGTGGTAAAGTCGATCTACTTCTTCCTCCCATTCATTACGATATTTCTCAATCTGCGCAGCATAAGATGCATCAACGCGATAGTCGCCTACGGCGGTAGCAAGTTCCGCAAGCGTGACACGTGCGTCTGCAACGAGCGGTAGCGCAGCGTGTTTATAAGCATCGAATTCAGCGACATTGATATTGATAAAACGGACATCAGGATTCTGGAAAGCAGTTTTGGAAGCAGTCGTGAAATCACTCAAGCGCGTCCCAATAGCAATAACCAAATCCGCCTCCCGCGCCGTTATATTCGCCCCGGGTGTACCGGTCGCGCCTATCGCGCCAAGATTCTGCGGATGATTATAGGGTAGCGACCCTTTACCGGCGAAAGTTTCACCGACAGGAATACCCGTCTGCTCCACAAATTCAGCGAGTTGCGCTGTGGCTTCGCTATAGATAACACCACCACCGGCGATAATTAATGGGCTTTTGCTCTCACGAATCCATGCCGTCGCCCGATTCAACAGACCTGCGTCTGCACGAGGACGCGATATAGTATAGACCCGTTTCTCAAAAAGCTGTGAGGGATAATCATACGCCTCGGCTTGAACATCTTGAGGGAGTGCTAAAGTTACGGCACCCGTTTCCGCCTGAGATGTCAGCACCCGCATCGCCTCCGGCAACGCTGTGATGATCTGTTCTGGACGGTTAATGCGGTCCCAGTAGCGTGAAATCGGCTTGAAGCAATCGTTCACCGAATAATCTTGTGAATTCGGGGACTCCAGCTGCTGCAAAACCGGAGCGACTAAACGGGTCGAAAAGATGTCACCCGGTAGCAAGAGAACAGGTAATCGATTAATTGTCGCGCCCGCTGCACCGGTAATCATGTTCGTCGCCCCTGGTCCGATAGAGGTCGTGCAAGCAAAGACACGCAAACGATTATTCATCTTCGCAAATGCAGCGGCAGTATGCACCATCGACTGTTCATTCCGGGTCTGATAGAAGCGAAAGGTATCAGAATACTGGTGCAACGCTTGCCCAATCCCGGCAACATTGCCATGACCAAAGATGCCGAACATCCCAGCGAAAAATTGAATCTCGTTCCCGTCTCTTTCAACGTATTGTTGTCGAAGAAATTGAACGATGGCTTGTCCCATCGTAAGTTTTTGTGTTTGCATAAAAATTAACCTCCAGGTCCCGTAGGTTCGATATCCCAAGAACAACGGATAATCGCGTTTACCAGCCGCCGCGTTCAGCGACAAATTCATCAACTTCGGGCATTGTTGGCATAAAGTTCGCACAACCGTGCCGTGTTACAACAATGGCACCCGTTGCATTGCCAAGACGTGCAGATTTTTCCCAACCCCAACCGCTGAGATTACCGTAAATAAAACCACTCGCGAATGCATCTCCAGCACCGAGAGTATTGTAGACTTCAACGGGAAAAGGTGCTGCATGAATGACCTCATCACTCGCCAGATGGATGTCTGCCCCTTCAATGCCACGTTTCACTATTAATGCCGCTGGACCAGCACTTAAAAGCGTTTGAATAGCATCTATCATATCCCCCTCAATCTCAGGATTCGAGATTTGGGAGTGTTCAATCGTGAGTTGCGAGAGGTCCGTAAGTGTGGCAGCTTTGACCTCCTCTTCCGTTCCGATAGCAATATCAATATAACGTAAGGCAGACCTGACGACAACACCGAATGCCCTCGGATCATGCCACTGATCCGCCCGGAAATCGAGGTCCAAAAAGACTGGGTTACCAATAGATTGTGCCTTCTCAGCAGCATAGAGCGTCGCGCTACGGCTCGGTTCCTTGCTCAAACCGGTGCCGGATATCAATACCGCACGACTTTCAGCAATCGGTGCAGCAAGCACATCATCAATAGTGAGTTCAATATCGGCGCAGTTATCACGATAATAGATGAGTGGAAACCGATCTGGCGGTTCAATACCAAGCACCACAGCACTCGTTCGGTGATTGGGCTTGTGCGGAATAAACTCGGTTTCAACGCCTTCATTCCTCAAAAACTTGAGTAGGAACTCCCCAACCGGATCCTTGCCCACAGCCGTAAGCAGGGCAGCCCGAAGTCCAAGTCGCTGGACACCGACGCTAATATTGGTAGGACACCCGCCGACGAAGGCACCGAAACTTTTAATGTCTGGAAACGCAGCACCGATGTCATTCGCGTAAAGATCTATAGAACTCCGTCCGATTGTGAGAATATCATATTTTTTCATTTTAGATTCGCTGCGTTTTTGAACTTCTGATGCTCCTCGGCAAACTTACGCGTCAAAAGGAAAGCATCATTCCCGCACGCAATGAGTTGAACCCCTGAGCGTAACCACTGTTCGCCACTCTCAAAATCATTGACATAGCAACCCAGAGGGATATTATGCGTCTGGGCATGTCTAATAATTTTTTTGATAGCCTCTAAAAGTTGCGGATGGTCAAGTTCGCCAGAGATACCCATCGACGTAGACAGATCGTACGGACCGACGAACACAACATCCAGTTCACCGGTGGAGAGGATGTCATCAAGGTTCTCGACAGCTTTGACGGTCTCAATTTGCCCGATGGTGAGGATTTCCTGATTCGCGTTGCGCACATATCCTCTGGTATCCAGTTTTGTGAAATCTCCATAATCGGTGTGTCCAATCCCAAATGCGACACCCCGGTCACCTTCCGGTGCGTATTTTGTCCACCTTTTAATTTTTTCAATATCTTCGTGAGATTCGACCCGGGGGATCATAACGCCAGTAGCGCCCGCGTCAAGCACCCGAGAAACAAAATGGCGTTCAAGGGCAGGCACACGTACAATACACGGGAGATTTGAGCCGCGCGCATTCCGAATGATCCGTCCAACGGTCTCTATAGAAAAGGAACTATGTTCCAAGTCGGCAATAATAAAGTCGGCACCGGCACTCGCGAGGAGCGTCGCAATCGCGGATCCACCGAATTCGAGCACAAAAGTCCCGATAAGTATTTCCCCGCGCTTCAAAGATATTTTCACCTACACACCGTCCCTTTAATCTGCAACCGGGATTTCCGAGATTAATTTTTGTGCTTCACTCACCATCTTCGTCGGTTTAGACATCTTTTCACCAATTGCCAAAATTAACATGTAAAAGTCGTAAGCTGTTTGCAACTCGTTATTGAGGTGCGCACTTTCAGCAGCGTTGAAATAGCAGACAGTTGCCATCCGGTGACATTCTTCGACGAGGGAGGGGATATCTACATAGCCGTGGTTGTAGGCAGCAAGGATATAGGATTTTCCTGCATTTTCCCACGAACGCTGGAGTTCAAATTGGCGTGCAAGGCGTGTATAGTAGACGGCTCCTTTTTTCGCATTCTTTCTGGCGAGACGATGCTTCTCGGCAACCGTGTACGCGAAGCGAGCACGTGTGTAGCAGTTGGCAGTGAGTTCTAAATTGTCATCCTTAACAAAATAGCCTGCCTGCTTCTGATAGAACTTACCTAATTTTCTGTAGAGCGCGAGCCACTGCTGGGTACGTCCCTGTTGCTCATAAATCTGAATTTGTTGGAAGATACGAAGTGCTTCTACCTCATGTGGATATTGGATATCGCTATGAACCTGATCAAGTAGGTATTCTGGAGAAGCTTCTTCAATGACGCGTCGATAACTGCTGGATACTTTAATCCGAGGTTGTATTGGCGTTATATCCGTCGGTTCTTCAGGAACAGACTTTTGATGATCAAGCCATGTGCGAAGGTCAGTACTGTCATCATCCGGCAATTTCTGAATGATCGCAACGACCTCTTCCACAGTCGGATTTGCTGAGAGCGGCACATTTATGAGGTTGAGTTTATGAAACAGCGCATCAACCGCCTTGGTTAAGCCGTGATCATTGATACAAAGACGGCTTGCTTTGTGAAGTTCAGCAAGTACCTTTGAATATTCCCGGTTCTCGGCATAACTTGCAGCGAGTGTATAATGTCTCTCAACTTGAACTAACTGTTTTTCGCGTTTGACATTTTCCTCTTTCTGACGGCGCTGGAAAAAGAGATTTTGATTCATACGTTCCGCGTCCGCGAGCGATAGGCGAAACATCTGTCGGTATCGTTCAAGTGCCTCAGCCAATTTTGGGCTGCTGGAATTGACGCTTGCGTCAATAAGTTCGGAGACCTGTTTGACGTACTCATCTTGACGGATGCGATCCAATTCTTCGTACATCTCGGTAGCACTCTGATGACGCTTCGAGAGTTGTCGATGAAGTGATTTCTGGACAAAGTTGCGGAGGACTTCTGGACATCTGTCAATTTCTTCTATCTCGCCAGCAGCCTTCTTTTTATCTATCTCCTTATTGTCGCCTGAGAATGGGAACCGTCCGGTTACGGACTGATACAAGATGAGCGCGGTAGAGTAAAGGTCAGCACGATAATCATAAGATCCATAGTACTGTTCAGGTGCCATATAGCGCCGGGTGCCTGCCATGGTCTCAGCGAATTCAGTTGTTTCACCAAAGATACGGGCGATACTAAAGTCAGCAACCTTCGCCTCTTTTTCGGGTGTCAGTAAGATATTTTGGGGCTTGATGTCCCGGTGCATGATCTTGTGAGCATGTGCCTCCTTTAAGCCTCGACAGATGTCTAAACCGATATTGAGGGTATCTGTCAGCCCAAGTGCCCCCTCCTGCATGAGCTCGTGAAGGCTTTTCCCTTCAACATACTCCATGACGATCCAAGCGACATAATCATCTTCGCCGGGTTCAACCGTATGAATAGAGACTATGTTTGGATGCTTCCAAATTTTCGACATCGCTTGAAATTCTGTTAGCAAGAACTTCATTCTGCTTGCAGGGTAAGCGGTTTTTGCTAAAGCTTTAATGGCAACCTCTCGGTTTGTCATCTCTTCACGGGCGCGAAAAACCGAGGAGAATCCTCCTGAGTTAAGAAATTCAAGCAATCTATATTTACCTAAGATCAATTGATCTATCTGCATAGTAGTATCTTTAGGTGAATAGTATACAATTCTTGATAATCAGATTAACAAAATTAAAATTAATTGTCAACACAAAACACGCTTTCAGTGGGTTTAAGCCGAATTGATACTCGAACGGGCGCGTTGGACCTCCGCAACAAGTTTTTCAGCTCTTTCAGTGAGAAGTGTAAATTCGCCAGCTTCAATCAATTGATTATTAACAAGCGCACTGCCAACCCCCAAAGAAGTAGCACCAGCAGTGATAAACTCAGCGGCGTTTTCAGCGTTGATACCCCCTGTCGGAACAAGCGGGATATGCGGGAGTGGGGCTTTCACGTCTTTTATATAGGCGGCACCGACACCACTTGACGGAAATACCTTGACATAATCCGCTCCCATTTCCCAAGCCGCCAAAATCTCTGTCGGCGTAAAGGCACCAGGGATAACAACTTTGCCGTAGCGGTTACAGATTTCAATCACATCTGCTTTTGTAACTGGGCTGACAATGAACTCCGCGCCTGCCAGCATTACAGCACGGGCTGTTTCGGCATCCAGCACCGATCCGGCACCCACAAGCACCGCATCTCCATACGCCGATGAAACATCGCTAATTACCTGTAACGCGTTCGGCGTTGTCATTGTGACTTCAATGACGGTAACGCCACCCGCATGTATCGCTTCTGCCGCCTTAATCAATTCATTGGCACTGTTGGCGCGAATGATAGCGACGATACCACACGCTTCAATTCGTTGCATCTGTTCTAACTTTGTCATGAACATCCTCAAAATTAATACGCTTAAAGCCTCCACTGAAGTGCTTGAGGCGAAAGGCACTCGGAAAAAACGGTCATATTTTTCTTGCGATTTTTCCGTAAATATGTTATAATTATAAATAAGGCATCAGGCGAACAGATTAGACACTATCGCTAATTCAGTATAATTTATAGCAATTTTCGGCTTGCAAGCGAGCCAAAAAATTGCTTTCTAAAAAGAATGGATGTTGTTCCACTACTCCCCCATCTGCCCTATCTGATTGGCTTGACAGGTTTACTTGTCTGCTCCGGCTTTTTTTCCGGTTCCGAGACAGCCCTATGTGCACTTACCCAAGTCCAAATCGAGCGGATCCGCGTTGAAAAAGGCACCGCGTCCGCAATTGTCAATTTTGTTGACAACCCGCGCAGATTGTTTATTACCGTTCTGTTTGGTAATAATCTCGTCAACGTCACGTTCGCCATCCTCATGCTCTCATTTATCGGGAAAGCACTTCCGCAATACTCCGAATCCATCCGTTTTGTCATCGCCTTAGCACTCAATGTATCCCTCATGCTCATTTTCGGGGAGATGACACCAAAGACCTTTGCTATCAAGCATGCAGAATCCTTCTCGAAAATAACGGCACCACTCCTCTGGGGATTTTCAGTAATCATCACTCCACTACGCGGATTGCTACGCCGAATCATTGATTTTCTCGTCCCGATATTTGGTGGACACCTACCCCCCGAAGAACATCTCACTGCAACAGATTTTCAAGAAATTCTCAATACTTATCACGAGGAAGCACTGCCTCCTGATGAACGGGAAATTGTGAGCAATATCCTTCAATTGCAGGACATTGATGCCAAAGAAATTATGGTGCCACGAACCGAAGTCATTGCAGTCCCGACATCAAACACTATCCAAGAAACATTAAAGCAAGCAAAAGAATACGGATTTTCACGTATTCCAGTCTATGAAGATCAAATTGACAATATCTGTGGTATCTTCTATGTCAAAGACTTCGGGCTGTGGCGACACGCCGCAGTAAATTCACTTACGATTGATGTCTTTCTCGAAAAACGGGACCAGATTTCTGAAGTTCCGTCCACCGCTTCCCTTATTCGTGAACCGATCTTCGTCCTCGAAACCCGTAAAATCGGGATGTTATTACTGCAACTCACACGTGAAAAAACCAAAATGGCGATTCTTCAAGATGAGTATGGCGGTGTTTCAGGAATCGTTACTACCGAAGACATCGTCGAACAGGTCGTCGGCGATATCGTTGATGAACATGACAGAGACGATACACCCCCCGATTTTGTCAAACACTCCGAAGAACCGTTGTTACTTGAAACTTCCGGACGGATGAGCATCCGAGAACTGAACCAGCAATTTGAACTAAAACTCAGTGAAGACGATGCCGACACTATTGGTGGTTATGCCCTCGGACTCTTCGGACGAATTCCCTCCGTTGGTGAATCATATATTGACGAGAACGGTATCAAATTTGAAATCATCGCTACAGAAGGGAACGTCATCACAAACCTGTTTATTAAAGTGCCAATTGTCGGCGAAACTGAAACGGAAGTGTAACAATAACCGATACCGGATACATAACAATTGAAAATTTTCTTATTATCCCTCTTCTTAATTGGTGCCAGTAGCACAGGACAGATTATCATACTCAGTTCACTCGTGGTGGCGGTACTCGTCTGCCTTGTCCTATCAGCCTTCTACTCCGGTTCGGAAACAGCTCTCGTATCTGTTAATAAAATCCGAATCAACCAACTTGTCGAATCCAAGGACGCCAAAGCGAACATTGTTCACCGTTTAGTTGAATCTCCAGATAGAATGCTCGCGCTTACATTAGTTGGAACAAATCTGGCGAATATCCTCATCGCACAATTCGGTGACCGGTTGACTGAAAGGGTCTTCCCCAACGTAGAAAATCTACAAGAACCGATCGCTATCGTTTGGGTAACTACGCTACTTCTTATCTTCGGCGAGATTTTGCCAAAAACGATCTTTCGCGTCAAGGCAGATAGCCTCGCTTTGCGCTATGCCTATCCTTTACGGTTTTCCGAATTAGTATTAGCTCCCCTAATCTACCTCGTACAAACCTTGACAAAATTCATTATCAGGCTTATAGACAGGGGGACAAGTGCAACCAGTCCCGATGCCCAACGTGAAGAGTTACGACTCCTCGCAACAATGGGAGAACGGTCCGGTAACTTGGACACCGACCAGCGGCGGATGATTCATAGTCTACTTAATCTACAAAATCGGACAGTCGCACAAGTTATGGTTCCGCTCGTCGATATCGTTGCGATTGAAAAAAACACAAGATGCGAAGATTTTTTGCAAATCGCTGCGGACTCCGGTTTCTCAAGAATCCCTGTCTACGAAGAACATATCTATGACATCGTTGGCATCGTCAATCTATTAGATGTTATCTATGATGATGTTGAATCGGAAACCGTTTCGACTTCTCACGAAAAATCGGACACCCTGCCCGAAACAGTCGAACCGTTTATCCGAACGGTGTTGCATGTACCTGAATCGAAAAATATTAACGCGCTCCTCAAAGAAATCCAGCACACACGACACACAATGGTATTTGCTGTTGATGAATATGGAGGCACTGTTGGACTCGTTACTGTCGAAGATCTGGTTGAAGAAATCGTTGGCGAATTCGCCGATGAACGCGATGGCCCCGACCTTGCCCGCCTAATTGCCCCACACATCCTTGAATGCGACGCGAGAACCGAAGTCGATCTGCTTGAAGAACACTATGGACTCCCAATTCCCGAAGGCGACTATGAGACGGTCGCTGGTTATATCCTCGATCGGACAGGAACCATTCCAGAAACTGGCACTGAACTGAGTTTAGGCGATGCCATCATCACAGTCACAGACGCTGATGCACGTGCCATTCGTAAAGTGAGCATCCGGCGAAGGCTTGGGCGTTTCGGGTCTTAATCACACATCCCACACATACCGATACACACAAACGCTATTAGAGAATTCCGAGTGGCGGCATTACGACAATCTCTTCTGTCACCATACCCGACGGTTGTCCACAGATGGAAATAATCGTCCCTGCTACATGTTCAGGCTTAAGCATCTGTTCAAAGTCGGGATGCTCTGGAACGCCATCCCAAAACGGCGTATGCACCGAACCCGGTAGCACTGCGGTAACTCGAATATTCTGCCGACGGACTTCGCTCGCTAACACCTTTGTGAGTGCTAAGGCACCCGCCTTCGCGGCGCAATAAGCGGCTGAGGCTTCAAACGCAACCTTTGCAGCGATCGAAAGCACATTAATAATCTGTCCACCGCCTTGTGCTAACATAGGTGGAAGTACGTACTTCGCGCAGAGATAAATCGCCTTTAAATTGGAATCAATCACCACATCCCAATCATCTGGTGCGAAATCGACAATCGGTCCGAAATAGCCGACACCTGCATTGTTAACGAGGATATCCACGCGTTGGTAAACGTCAAGCGTCTCTTCAATAAGCCGCTGCACGGCATCTATATCAGTAACATCCGTTGGAACAGCCAACGCCTCAGCACCATTTTTCCTGAGGTCCGCTGCGACCTGTTCAAGTGTCTCGCGTGTTCGGGCAGCGAGTACAACCTTCGCACCTGCCGCCGCGAAAGCGGATGCGGTTGCTTTACCGATCCCTTTTGACGCGCCGGTAATCACAACAACCTTTCCATCAAATTTCCATTCCTCTGCCGTATTAGGAGGGTTGGAAGCCACTATACGCACCTCCACATTCCACGTGTACACCTGAATTTATCTACAATGACAAAAAAGTTAGGACTCGCGCACATCCGCTCCGTTTGTCGGCGCGGTCGTAGACCTCACCGTTTATCGAAAGCACCAATAGGAGATTCGGGTGCGCAAATCCTAAGAAAATGTATCAAGATATTTGAACGCACCTCAAAAACTCAGCACGTGTTGAACTATCTTCGCGAAACGCTCCGCGCATGACATTCGTCGCCATTTTCGGTGCCTGCTTTTCTACACCGCGCGCCATCATACACAAGTGTTGTGCCTCTATTACTACCGCCACACCACGGGGATCAAGGGCAGTCTCAAGTGCCTCAGCAACCTCACGCGTGAGCCGTTCCTGAACTTGCAACCGCCGGGAAAACATATCTACAATACGCGGGATTTTACTTAAACCTATAATTCGATTTCGAGGCAGATACCCGACGTGACATTTACCCCAAAACGGAAGAATATGATGCTCACAAAGGCTATAAAATTCAATCTCCTTTACAATCACCATTTCGTCGTAATCTTCATCAAAGATGGCTCCATTTAAAATCTCATCAATGTCTTGATGGTAGCCACTCGTCAAAAATTCCATCGCCTTAGCGGCACGGAGAGGCGTTCTTACCAAGCCTTGACGACTCGGATCTTCGCCTAAATTCTCAAGGATTTTGGTGAAAAGATCCTCTAACTTTAGGTTCGGAGGCTCCTGTTTAAGATCCATTATATTAAAATATGTCTCCATTGCTTGATTTTTGATCGCGCTTACTGGAAAAGAGATCATTCGCCGTAGTAATCAAAGTGATTTTTCGGCGTTTCTCGCAAACGAAGGCGATGTAAAGCCACTGGACGCAAATTCGGCTCCAATACATCCCATAGTACTTTGACGAAATTCTCCGATGTTGGGTTAAGTATCTCAAACTCCGGCGCATCAATATTCAGATGCTTATAATCAAAGCGGGTATAAACCTGCTTTTGAACGACCTCGTCGAGGAAATCCAGACCCGCAACCAACCCGGTTCTTTCATCTACGGCACCCTTTACGGTAACTTCAAGGATATAGTTATGTCCATGTCCCGCCGGATTGTTGCACTTTCCAAAGATTTCTCGGTTCTCTTCGTCACTAAGCGCGTGGCTGTGCAAGCGGTGGGCTGCGCTGAACTCGTAAACCTTCGTAAGATAAATCATCTGCGCTTCCCCATAATAGTCGGCAAAATTCGATGTGCTTTCGTAGAGCCGCACCCTGTGCAACATTCCACCTGGTAGAGAAGACACAAGTCGTCGCCAAATCTCTATAGCAATGTTCTCAGATGTCGGTTGCAAGTACGGGTTTTTGGCGAAGACCGGATGCTGATGGTTCAGGTGCTTGTGATCATAATTGGCAAGCACCTCCGTCTTTAACAAAGCATCCAGTGTTACCAAATTGATGACCATGCCGTCATCGGCATCTACACTCCCTTTGACCATCACCTCAAGCACATAGTTATGTCCATGGCTATTTGGATTTGCAGCAGCACCGAACAACGCAAAATTCTCAGCATCGCTCAATTCAGGAATACGATTGTAATGTGATGCTTCAAACGCCGTCTGCCGGGTTAAGTAATACATCAGTTTTTGCGCTGCTATCTTGCATACCTGAGTGTCTATAGGCTATCTCGTTGAGGTGTCACGAGTTCATCATCTATAGACTCATATTGAACTGCCATGAGCCATTCGCCTGTTCCACGTATCTGGACGTTACACTTTTTCAGCCACTCGACCAGAACGACGCGGTCGCGTGCGTCCCACTCGCAGACCATTCTGCCGGACAGTGTATCACACAAGACTCGGATATTACGAACATCGGTGCTTTCTTCTTCTTTGAACCGCTTCAGGAGTCGCCCCACATCTTGGCGGGTCATGCAAGCAATAACATGGGCAGAAACGAATTTAGGCATTTTTTTAATAGCGATCAGCCATCAGAGGGTGGGGTTACAAATCTCGTGAGCGACGGTTACGGATAATTCTCACTGCGAAGCACGCCGAAGGCTGACAGCTCTTCCTTTAGTCGCGGGCAATGGGCGCGCCAACAAGATTGCCCCATTCCGTCCAACTGCCATCGTAGTTGCGGACCTTCTCATAACCGAGTAGGTATTTCAGCACAAACCACGTATGCGATGAACGTTCACCGATACGGCAATAGGCGATTGTCTCTTTACTATCGTCAACACCTTCACCACCGTAGATCGCTTGCAATTCGTCGCGCGATTTAAAGGTGCCATCTTCAGCAACAGCGGTTGCCCATGGAATATTTGCTGCACCCGGAATATGTCCGCCACGTTGTGCGGTCTCGCTCATACCCGGAGGTGCGATGACTTCGCCAGAGAATTCGGCAGGTGAACGGACATCAACGAGGTTAACAACGCCTTGTCCGAGTGTGTCGCGGACGGTATCCGCTGTAGCACGAACGTTATCATCAGGAAATTTCGCCTGATACCCCGTGCTGTCATAGTTTGGAACATCCGTAACAAGTGTTCTACCTTCATCAATCCATTTTTGGCGACCCCCATTCATCACCTTCAACAGACTTTCATCGTGTCCATAGTAGCGGAACTGCCATAAGGCATAAGTCGCGAACCAGTTGTTATTATCGCCGTAGAAGATAACGGTCGTCCCGTTAGCGATACCGCTGTCGTTGCAAAGTGCCTCAAATTGATCCCTTGTGAGAATATCGCGCCGAATCTGGTCACAGAGTTGCGTCTGCCAATTCAGCCCGACCGCGCCAGCGATATGCCCTTCAGCATACGCCGACGTATCCACATCTACTTCAAGGAGTCGGATACCGGCATCACCACCGTGTGCCCCTACCCATTCCGTACTTACCAAAACATCAGGATTAGCATAATCAGCCATTTTTACTTTAATCCCCTTTCTTCTTGTTCAGGCTTGCAATATAGGAAACATGCAAGCTGCATCCTATTGACATCATATAAAATAGTACTTTCTTATATTATACATTTCCAAAGGGAATTTGTCAAATAAAGGCACGATTTTACTGCTATCCTGCGTATTTTTGCACAATTTGTCATTTTTTTTCCAGCACGGTGTACATCACTAAAACAAAGATTCACAGAGAATTGAAAAGTGAATATGGAGGTTAAAAGCAACAGGTGCGGTTGAGAACCGCACCTGTCTTGGTTTAGGTGGGGCGAGGTTAGAAGCCTCGCCAATGGCGGGTATACCAGATTCGCGTAAATCCTGACACAACAGCATTACAACTGATCCGCAGCCTTCGGTGCTTTTTGCGGGACCTCTGTCTCGCTGTCCGCAAGTGCTGCTTCGGGGATATAATTACTGTAATCCGAGATACTCCCGTGTGTGACCGCATAGATAACAATATTGATGAGTTGGCGTGCGGCAGCGGGTGCGAATTCATCTAAAATCTTGTTCCGATCCTGATAATGACCGAAGAACGGTTTCTGTACTGCACCGTCCATCACGTGTATCATTGCTTCCGTATCGACGAGAACAGCGAGTCTGCCGTCAATGAAAATACCCTTCAACTGGCCGTAGGGACCGTGATGGAGAATGGTACTCCCCATTTTCCGAACAGGAAACCGGAGGGGTCCGTTCAACTCAAAGAAGGTATTGTAAATCTCATGATCTTGAGGGATGGTGGTGAGGTGGTATTCAGGAAGAATTTGACGCAAGACGCGAAGTGCGGGTTGCATCGCCGCTTCCGTGTTTCCGTGTGTCGGCATATAGATAAACCCGCCGCGGTTTACGACATATTCGCGAATCCGTTGCGTTTCCCGATCGGTATAGCCGAAAGAAGGACGACTCCCTTTCGTTTGCCAGATAGCCTTACCTTTCAACAATCCGTTCTGGAGGTTCACTGCGGAACTCGAAATTGGTTCCATAAAGATAATCGGTGACTCAAAAAACGCCGCGTCCGTAATTTGGACTGCGTCAACCATTTGGGTTTCGATGCCTGTTTCTGCATTCAGCGACTTGACTAAATAGGGCAGACCTGCCCCGAATCGGAGGTGTCCGATGCCGCTGCCTCAGAAATCAAAGTTCGGATGTAACGGATCATCAAGACGGACGAGATGGAGTCTTCCAATAATCTCTTTGCCGTGTCCCTGAATAATAGCACCTGGGCTTCCCTTCGGAAGCTGCGGTACACCGTTACCCAGAACCATGTTCTCTGTTACATCTGACAAGGAAGCGTTGATATTCGCAACGCCTGCACCCTCGACGAGTGAATCCAACCCAGCACGATTCTGTCCGCGTCCCTGCGTGACACCTGTGCCAGAACCGAAAGCACCGCGTCCGGTGCCAGCCCCTAAGTTATCACCGATACCTGTACCGACACCGCCTGCTGTTACGCCACCACTACGTAATCCTGCCGTAAGCAGCGCATCCGATGTCGTCGGCAATGCCGCGGCAGTTGACAACGATTCCGTGGTGTGTTGAAGCACAGAAGAACTATTTGAAACGCTAACTTGTTCCGTTCTCAGTGCAGCTGGCGAACCTGCTGTCAGTGGTGCGGTAGGTGCCGCGGTCATAGACGCTTTCGACTGTCTTGCAAGCGTCGTACGCCTCGGCGTCGTCTCAGTTTGTGGCACTACCCGCAAATCAGGAACTGGGGTCGCTACAACGACCGGTTTAGAAATGGGGTCTCTCTGTGCGGCTTCTGGTGGTGAAACAATGAAAAAACTCACATCAATGGCATCTTGTATTTTCTGCTGATTCAACGAGATAGCAAAATACCCTACAACGACTGCAAGGCAGAAGTGTACGATAAGCGAAACTATCCACGCGAGATGTGTCCGGCGCGATTTCATGGTACGCCCCTCCTATATGGCTAAATATTCGCGTTTTAACGTTTGTTACATCTAATTTTATGCTTGATACTAACAATATTAACAATTCCTGCATTATTTGTCAAGGGAAATTCCACTTTTCCTTGCGTAATACAGTTTTAGCAATTTTCATGCCAAACTCAACTCAGACGTGAAAGAGCCTCTAAAAGAAGATATCCCGCTAATTCTCTCTGACAAAGCATTCTTCGCAGTCCAATTTCTGAACAGTTCTGTTCAAAAACCGACTCCGAAAGGTTTATACACCAAACCAATACCGACACTTAATCAGGAAGATATTCTTTCCTTCATCGGTAAAGCTGCTTCGCAAACGACGCAATGGACGAAACTCAAGATCTGATGCTGTCACTGACGCCAAAGCTGCTTCGCGCGATTGAGACCAGACTAAAAACAGCGTACTTCCGGGACGGAATTCCCAGCGTAGGACGGTGTTTCCTCGTAACGAACGCCGATGGAAATCCCGGTTCTCGTTGAGTGGATACGGTTTGAACTGATAAGACTTCGGTTCGATCAATTCCTTGAAGTCTGTATAGTCCCCAACCGCAATGAAGGGTTGCAGGTAAAATTGAAGGGTCAGCGTTGGGGTAAAACTGATGTCTGCGCGCGTTGTGAAATCGAGCGTGCGACTTATTAGCCTCCCATAGACATAGTGTTTTTTGGTGTGTCCACTGAGATTCTCCTCAACCTGCTTTATCCATTGGGCATTATTAACATTATAACTATACAGTGGTCCTAAGCTTAACTCAATATTAGACGCGGGACGGATGCGGATGAGGAAACGCACATTATACTCATAAGATTGCCGATCGTCTTTCCAACCTAAGGCAGAACTCAGTCGAAATTGAAGCATCTTGCGGCTATCTGTCGAGAGTCGCATATAACTCCACCACCCCGGAGGGTTTTTGATCAGCGCACCACCGCGTTGGATATCATCATCGCTAAATGACGGTAATACGCGTCCAATTCGGAGGTTATAGTCCCAGTAGTTTTTAAACTGTCCAAATGTCAAGAGTTCGACGTAGCTGCCGATATTAACCCCGTCATAATTCCAGGGCCACCAGCCTAAGAATCCGAAAGTCGCGCGACGGAAAACGTTAAAGGATTTTTCTTTTCTTGCCCTAAGCCCCTGCTTCCACACCAATAAATTACCGCGCCGACGGAAGCCGAGATCATTCATTTCAAAGTTGGGTGAGAGCATTCTAAGGCTCGTGTCGCCGGTCAACCAACCACCATGTTTGCTAAACTCAAAACGGGCGAGATACCCTGATTTTCGGGCATCCAATTTCCCCGCTTGACTCGCCGCGAGGGTGCCGTTTACCCGGTACCTTTCTTTTGCGAACCTCAGGTCCCAATCAAGTCCACCGACATACGCAGCGTTGGAGTTTTGTCGATTAACCGCTGTGGTTATCAACCCAACGCGAGAATTCCCTTCAAGCACATCTTGATTGAGTCTACCGACAAAATAGTTTGTCAAAGGTTCAATGAGGTAGTCACGGCGGTCGCCGTCTACTTCGATCTGGGCATATTCCCGTGCCGTGACGGCTTCTATGATGCCAAAGGAGGTTCCGCCTTGCGTTCTGCCGACGATTTTAGCAGCACCGAGAATCGTAA
>PYJC01000171.1 GCA_003635255.1 Candidatus Poribacteria bacterium
CGCAGATCAATGAACCGGTAGCGCATCCGAATGTCCTCTGCGACATCAATATCGTCTTCAACCGGGAACGGCGGCGTTTTAGCAGTATTCAAAATGTGCAGAGAATCCACAGCGACCTCAATCTCACCTGTATCAAGTTCGGGGTTGACTGTACCTTGATAGATGATTAGACCGGCTTCTTGGTTCTCAATGTGATATGTCCGATTGTTCTCGACATCAGTAACCAGCCACCGCTCGCCTTCGACTCGGGTTGCTACCTCAATTTCTTCGGAGAGCGTGTATTTCGGGTCTAAATCGGAGAACAAGGATCGGAATGCTGGAGACAGCGTGCCTTCGGCGAGGTCTGTTTGATAAGCCGCGTCAGCGTGCAAAAGCAAATCACCCGGTTCGCGTTCGCGGACAGTACCACTGACATTCAGGACGAATTCGCTTCTAACAGCATCCGCAATAGCGTGCGCTTTTTCATCAATCTGTGGATCAAAGACGACTTGTGTGATACCTGTTCTGTCGCGTAAATCGGCAAAAATAACACCGCCGTGGTCGCGACGCCGTTTGACCCAGCCGTTGAGTTGCGCGGTCGTCCCCGCGTCAGTTAAACGCAGGTCACCACAATAGTGGGTCCGTTTTAAGGAAGATTCTTGAGACATGGTGTGTTCTGTGTTCTCCTCTTATTTTTTTAGTTTTTCAAGTTCATTTTCAATATCTTCTTTTGCACTCTGTAAATCACTCGGATCCGAAGCGGTTCGGATGTGTTCATTGAGTGCTTTCAAAACGCTTTCGTAGTGTTCTATCTGTTTTTCGGTTCGGTTCATTTCACCGTAAACATTTGCGAGGATATAGTGGGCACGAAACGAATTTGGATCAACAGCGATAGCTCTTTGTCCGTATTTTTCGGCTTCCTTTAGGTTTTCTAACTCAAAGTGGACTTGTGCCGTCACCTCAAAAAGAAGCACAGGCAACGGCTGATCCTGCTCTTGCCGTTCAAGCCGTTGATATGTACGGAGTGCGTCTTTATAGCGCCCTTGGCGTTCATAAAGCGCGCCTAAGAGGAAGTAGACTTCCGACCTATTCGGATCACGTCTGAGGAATTCCTCAAGTTCCCTTGCCGCCTTTCCAAGCTCCTGTGTCGCCTTATCAAGGTCGCCTTTTCTCTCATATTCCGCTGCCGATTGTTCATACACCGTCGCCAGATATAGGTGCCCCTGAATGTCTTCAGGATTCTGCGCCATTGTCTGCTGCACCTGTTTTTCAATCTGTCGGAGTTCTTCCTGCGTACCTTCGTGAATTAAGCCTGAGACAACACCAAAGTTGTAGCGGATCGTTTCGTCAGCAGGATTGAGTGCTACCGCTTCGTTCATGAGGGCTGCAGCACTCTGGTATTGTCGACTTGCGTAAGCAATCTGTCCACTGATTAATTTCTGCGTGGCTCGAAAATAGGTATCAAGTTTTTCTCGAACGACTCTTGTCTCTGCGAGTGTCGTACTAAAGTTTGTGAGATACGGCAATACCCGTTCCCGATATGCCGCCATGCCCTTTACGTTTTGTGTCGTTGTATCTACCAGATCCGCGCCTCGGAAGAATTCCAATCGTGGACGATTGTCCGTGTGGATAGGGCCAGCACCGACATATTTGTGGATTGTCTCTGGTCCCATCATAAACGAATCGAGTAGCGACGGACCGTCCAAGTCATCAGCAGCAAGACCTTCTCGGATATTCGCTATCTGTGCGCGGGCTATGAAGTTTTTGTAATCAATAAGAAGCGGCTGACGCGTACCGATAAGAATCACAAAATCGGGTGTATATTTATACCAGAGCGTTGTCTCAGGGAACACCTCAATGAAAGTGCGTACAATCATCTTATAGTGCGCCTCCGGCAGGCGATGCAGCGGTACCCACTGGCACATGATGCCATCTTCTGTGAGAATTTTGCGGCACAAACGGTAAAAATCTGCAGTATAAATATTAGAACTCCCAGCACTGACAAGTGGATGAATGATACCTGTGGAGATCATATCGTATTTCGTCTTTGTCATGAGGATATGGTTGCGTCCATCGTTGAGCTTGTAGTTAAACAGTGGGTTTTCAAACACATTTTCGTTGACGTGCGTAAAATACTTTTGTGCTGCGGAGAGCACGCCGCTGGACAACTCTATCGCATCAACCTTTACACCGTGTTGTGTTATCGAATGTGAGGTGAGTCCCATCCCAAATCCGACGACGAGCGCGCGTTTCGGACGCGGGTGCAATAATAATGGCAGATGCGCGATGACGCGATGCGATGGCGAATCCCAACGCGAGGCATCCGCCGCCTGATTTGTATCTACATAAAGCCGATAGACCCCTTCATCGTCTTTTAAGGTTGTTACCGTGGCATCCACCTCTTCATTGTAATCAACAAGTGTATCACCAGGGCGTTGGGTCTTGAAAATTGCGCTCTTCAGAAAAAGCGGTTGATTCACCGTGAGCAGCAGGATCACCGCTAACCCGACGTTGAGAATCGGCATCCCGATACCAACCCCCTGTACGAGTGCTTTTCCGGTTTCGGTCTGCTCTCTGCTGCGCAAAACGAGCAGACATCCAACACCTGTATTCAAAGCCACCATTAGCACAATGCTCGGTCGGATGCCTAAGAGCGGAATCAGAATGAACCCTGCACAAAACGCGCCTAAGATACTGCCGACCGTGTTGACTGCATAGACGTTTCCGATACTCTTACCGAGTTGCCGTGCGCTACCGGTATAGATTTTCGTTACCAGCGGAAAACTCGCACCCATCAAAAAGGTCGGAAGACACATCACAAGGAAACAGGAGAAAAAAGTCCAGAATCTGCTCGCACCGAAGGTCGATTGAAATGCGCGGCTCATCCCATACAACTCCTCAAACGCTGGCATTAGGATTAGCGCGAAGAGTCCGATACCGAGTTGAACAATGCCGAAAATCGCTACGGGGTGTTTAATCCGGTCTACCCAGCGCGCAAACACCATGCTTCCTAACGCGATGCCGAATAGGAACGCAGCGAGCATCGTTGCAAACGCGTATGTCGTACTACCGAGGAAGAACACCATAATACGGGTCCATAGCACCTCATAAGCCAAAGCACAGAAACCTGAGATGCCTATTGCCCACAGGACCAGAAGTCTTTCAGGTTGATGCGTGACATCTTCAGACTCCGGTTGTTGTGTCTCTTCTTGAGGGTCGTCTATTTCTGTTGCTGACGCTTTCCACGTAATTGCTAACGCAATCACCGTCACAGCGAAGTTAATAACGATACCCACACCGAGCGTCCATTGGATACCCAACGCCTCAATTAGGAAGAAGCCTGCTGCCACAGTACCAATAACAGCACCGAAAGTGTTCAACGCATACAAGATCCCGATGTTTGTGCCGAGTTGCTCCAGTCTTTTCACAAAGAAACGGGTCAGCACTGGCAACGTGCCGCCCATCAACGTAGAGGGAATTAACAAGACCCCGAACGTCAACACGAACCGAATAAGTGAGAGGGTGTAGAACTCTGAAGTGACGTTGCGATGAATCAACACATAGAGTGCGCTTAGTGCTGCTAAAATGAGGGGCCAAACAAGACAGAACGCACCAATACCGGCTTCGAGAAACGCATAAATCCGCAACGGCGATTGCGTGCTTTCGTCAATCTTCTTCCCGAAGTAGTAGCTGCCGAGCGCGAGTCCACCCATGAACGCTGTGAGGACGGTGCTCGTCGCGAAGACAGTGCTACCGAAGATGAGCGTGAGCTGCCGCATCCAGATGACTTGATAGATGAGGCCACTGGCACCGGAAAAGATAAAGATGAGCCAAACAATAGGTTTAATATATCGCATTTGCTCGTTTCAACGCCGCCAGTTTTTGGGTTACGACGCGTCCTCAAACAACCGGTCCGGGTTCCATATCTGCTCAGCAAGAAGTTGATAGAGTTTTTGCCGAGCATCAAGATCCACTTTTTTAAATTCAAGGTGTGGGCAGAATGGAAGACCACTTTTTTCAATAAACTGCTTAAAACCAGGGTTGTTCTGGTAGGCTTTTTCATGGAGACTACGCGCTAGAAAATTCTCCCTGAGGTAGTGCTCACGCTTTTCAACATAAGGTGAACCACCGTAACTAGCGTTACTTTTCCTAGGCAAAAGAAGTAAACCACCTATGCGATCGCGATATGCTTCAAACTCAACTTCATGAGAAAATTCTTCTCTATGAGCATCGGGATCGTTTGCCCAGATATGTTCTACCTCATAACTATTCTTTCCTGTCCTCATGTACTGTAGATAGTGTGAAGATTCTCCCGACTGGACTCTGACATAATCAGTCATACGAGCGAGTATCAGAAAAATCTTACGACGATTTCCACCGTGCAAATGAAATAGACTGTTGTTAGCAAATGGTAGAGTTTCCGCTTCAAGCCGTGTGTGCAATATATCCCTCAATTCACTAACGCTCTTGCCTCGAATAGCCGGGATAACCGTAAACATCCGATCAGCCATGGTTCTCTGAGAAATGTCTTGGAAATTCCAAATGCGTCGATGGATTAAGATGTCAAGATACCTTGCCCCAATCCTTATTTTTCTAAGAACTTCCGTCTCTGTGTCGGTTACACATAACGGAGATAACAAAATTGGGTATTGGAGCGTAAAGTTATTCTGAGCGTTGCAGTAGACACATTCAAGTTCAGGCTTAAGTGTCCTTGTTGCTTCTCGCAAATGGTAATACCAACGGCTATAAAATTCAAAGTCCCATCTGATGAAATCTGCGAAATCATCACTTGATTCAAGTGACAAGGCGGGTTCACGCTCACGAACCCAACGATGAAATTTGGATCCAATTGCGTCAAAATCGCTGATATTCCGGGCATACTGACTACGCAACCATGCTTTGATGGCATCTGATTCCTCTTCCTTGCCTATTCCTTTTAATGCTTCAATACGCTCGCGCCAAACATTACTTACAACGTTTCTATGCTCGGTATTCTCAATCTTTGATAGCAGATATCCCCTTAGCATGTCAGAAGGAGTAAGCGATAGACCTCGGTCATTCATAGTCTCAAATATAGTGTAGGCATCATCGTCTGCATAGGCAGTAATTTCTACTAAGTAAACCTTCTCAAGTAACCAATCAACAAAGTACGGAAGGGCCTGTTCTTGGAGTTCCCTAGGTAAATAATCCTCAATATCGCTGTAGCGCGCAGCGATATTACGAACGGACTCAGGCTGGCTGCTGTCGTCAAATGATTCATCTTCTGAATAGAGGGCCTCCATGACAGGTTCCCGATCCGGGATATCTAAGTTGAACGACTTTTCGCCAAGTCTTAGGGAAAAAATGAGGGGAGCCACTTGACTTTTTTGGTCTTCGTCATTAAGCAAATGGTGAAGCCTGATGAGAAGGAGTGTTAATGTCGTGAGTCTCTGCTGACCATCAATAATGAACCGTTGACCGTCTTTGTTACAGATGACGATTGATCCAAGAAAGTAATGACCATAGTTAAGTACCTGAGTACGCTCGTCCCCTTTTTTGTAACTACTCAAGAATTTGGTGGTAAGATCGTCAATTAGCTCAACTATCTGCTTAGTTTCCCAACTGTATTCACGCTGGTAATAGTCTAGCTCGTATTTAGAGTTAGCAAGAAGTTCCCGAATCGTCTTAGAGTGGCTATCAATCTTTTCCATATATAAAAAATGTTCCTTTCTAATTTAGATACCGAACGAAGCATTCTAGTAAATTTTAATTCATACCAAATGCACTTATCACTGTATTATGATACCTTAACTCATCTTAAAATTTCAAGTTGGATCCTCTAACTGGCAAAGCCATTCAGTTTTAAGAAATTATAGAGTTTCTCGTTCTTTTCCAGGATCCGGTTCGGTTAGGAAACCGCACCATAAGTGTCAATTTAAGAAAAAATTAAGAAAAAATAACCGCCTCGGTACCCAGGTCCGGTAGGTTCGGTTTCCTAACCGAACCGGATTCTACGCGAAAACCTTGAATACTTCAAAAACCTCTTGAATCCCGTAGGGATGGCATCTTTGTAGAAAAACTCACAGACCTAAGCCCCGTAGGGGCGGCATCTACGGAGAACTGGAACAAAAATGTCGTGGAAAATCGCTAAATTGACACCTATGGTGCGGTTAGGAAACCGCACCTACCGGGCCTGGTCGTCCAAAATTGGACTAAAAAACCGAGAACTGAATGGCTCTGGGTGTGTAAAGTTTTTGACACTAAATACATCAAGGGTCTTTCTAATGCTTCTGACATAGCACTCCGCTGGAGTGCAAGAAGGGTCTTCGTCTTTTTCTATAGACATACTGCTCCGCTGGAGCAAAGAGCCTACTTTTCCTGAGTTTCAGGCATACCTGATTTCATCCGTCGTAATTCGACAATAAAGCGACTGATTTCAACTGGATCAAGTTCTTTTTCAAGCGCATCCATACCACGACGCATTACTTCTTCAATAGGGCATTCACCTACTGCTTTTGCGATTTCCTCAATTTCCTCAAGTATTTTATCTTTCACGGACTTTTTCCTCAGCATTATGCCTGTTGTGACGGAACTTCCTGTACAACAGGAATGACGTAACTCCGGATTGCCAAACCGTCTATTGTTTCTGTTTCTACGCGGGGTTCTGGCTCAGCACGATGATCAAAGACGACGTAGTATCCTTCGCTTGTTCCCTCAAGTTTGAGATATGCTGCGAGTTGTTTTTTGCCAGACTGATAGGACCGGGGCCCCTCCCATATTTTGGTCTCAACGATGTATTTTTTGGCGTTGTGGAAAATCGCGAGGTCGATTTTGCCGCGCCCAGTTTGCCCTTCAAGGTAGATATGCCCCCGTATTAATTGGACGAATTGATCCAGATACGCATAGAGAAGATGCTGACCGACAAATTCCTTTGGTGTATCCGGCACTAATAGGATCCGAAAGCCGGCACGCGCAATAAAATCTCGGAAGTTGTCAAGGAGTGAGTCCATCTGAATCTGACCTGCAGAGGTTAGATAATCAACCAAACCTTGATGGGGACCCTCGGGAAAATACTCGTGCTCCAACCCATTGACAAGCGGTTTGAACGCTTGTATGATATGCTGCTGATATATCGGGTTGAGGATTTCACACATCCCGTCATTTCCTTTTGTGATGACCCCGTAAGTGGCGAGTTCACTCATGATTGCATCGTGTGGATTGAAGCGGAGGCCGGTTTCGTAAGAGGCGATTCGCATCAGGACGCTCTCAAAACGCGGATTTCTGCGGATATTAGTTATCAGGTGGTTGACATTGACGTTTGTTTCTTCAAGGAGTTGCGTATGTGCTTCTGCGAAGTGCGCTATCTGGATCGTTTCACTTTTCGAGATAGCCATCTCCTCTGTCAGAATCTGTGCGAATCGGTTGACGAGAAAAGGCTGTCCAGCAGTTTGTCTGTGAATACTCTTAACGACTTCAGGCGTGAAGGCTTGACCGACTTCATCCGTATACTGTGCCAGCAGCTCGTGGACCTGCTCAAGCGTGAAGTTGGGCAAAGTGAACTCGTCTTGGATATTGAACGGCGAAATAGAACGGTCCAGATTAAGTTGCGTAACGTTCTTAACGCCTACGATCCCGACACTGTAAGGGCATTTACGCATAGAACGCTGCACATAGATACTGCGGAGCGCATGAAGGAAACCTCTCAAAGCAGCAGGAGGAATACCATCAAACTCATCAATGACGAAAACAAGTTTCTCATCTTCCAGAAAAGCCCCGAACCGTTGAAAGAATTCGAGCATTGCAACGTGGTCCGTTAGTTTTGTATCTTCCAAGAATTGACTTAGAGTCTCGGAAAGCGCGATGCCTCGCTTCTGGAAGACACCCTTAATCTCCTCATAAATCCGTTTATAAAGTGAGGCATAAAAATCGGACGCGGTATAGTCCTCATACACTTCAAAATTGATTTCAATTGGGAAGTAGGTTTCTGAAGTATCGGAGGCAAGCAACTCAAGTGCCCATTGGAAGAACGTGGTTTTGCCCGTCTGCCGAGGCGCGAAGATAACAATATACCGTCCCAGTTTGACGCGTTTGATAAAATCGGCAAGTTCCGCTTCGCGTGAAACGACGTAATGTTCTTGAGGGTTCACGGGACCAAAGGTATTAAATGTTCTCATTTTTCCGCTATGACAATTAGGACTACAAACCCTTCCACAAATTGTCCAAAGGTTAGGACAATATCCCACAAGCCAATTTATTCCTTAGGTTCTAACTTCTTTTCCAATCGCTCAATGTACCGAAACGTCGTAGAGAAAATCATGTCCAGTGTGGCGATGTCTCGTGCCTCCAACGGCGCACGAGAGAAAACGCGCCGCAACGATTTCAGATACGTCTCCCACTCCCGATTGTAAGGCGACATGCCGACCTTATCCAACAGACGTGTAACGCGCCCGTAGAACGCTTCCAAGGCGTTCACCTCGGCATAGTCAATCTCGGAGGGTGGGTACTCGTCCAGACTCGCAACGAAAACCTCATAAGCAAAGATCTGAACCGCTTGTGCCAAGTTCAGAGAGGGGTTTTTGGTCGCCATCGGCACGCTTGCTGTCAGTTGACAAAGACTCATCTGATCGGTAGACAAACCGAAGTCCTCACGTCCAAAGAGTAGAGCAACCTGTTGATCCTGTGAGATTGTGGCGATAGCATGGGCGGCTTCCCTTGCAGGCACAGGTTGTGGCAGACGTACATCGCGGCGACGATGCGTTGTCCCTACCAGATATTGAATACCATCAAGCGCATCTTTCAGTTCTGGGACGACATGGCAGTTCTCGAGAATGTCCTTTGCGCCGTGTGCCATATACCATGCTGCATCAACATCTTGGAACGGAACAGGATTGACCAGATAGAGTTCTGACAGTCCCATCCCCTTAACGACTCTGGCAACAGAGCCGATGTTTCCCGGCTCGCGTGGTTCAAAAAGGATGACTCGGATGTTGGCGAGATTGTCCGGCACGGAGACAGGAATCGCACGGAAATTCCCGGTCGGTTGAATCGTCTTTTTCTCGGTGTTTGTTGACATATCAATAGGGTATCCGAAATCTCTCAAATTGTCAAATCGAAATGCACCATCATTCAATTGTCGGTTTTTTGCTTACTTTCGCGGAAGTATCGCGAGCGACAAAAAACACCCAAGCAAAAACACTCGCTCCTACATTGAATGCCTCCGAACCGAAATGTTGTACGGTTCACACACTATGGAGCCTCCGTGCTATCTCCATCTTCGAGGGTATGTATTGTGCCGTGCAGATAGCAGTCCAGGGGGACACCGTCTGCGAAGCTGCCCGTGATGTTGACGTGGAACTGCATTGTGGGGATCAAGCTTGGGATTTTAAGGAAAACAGTTTTGCCATCCGCAGATAGTGCCGCAGATTGGACAGGGTGGATGTCTCTACCCTCTTCGCCGGAACGCTTAAGCTGCGGTGAACCGTAGTATTCAGTCCAGCGGTACTCCCAACTTTGTACCCGCCAATTCTCTGGATTTTGGGCGGACTCCGGGGCAAGGGGTGCATAGAAATTGATGATTAAGCCGCCGCTGACAGCACGAAAAGATTTAGGGGTACGGAGGGGGGCACCGGTCATTCGGATCCGGTAGAAACCGGTATCTTCTTGTTTGTCGGACGACCAGCCGAATAGACCCACGAGATAGAGGTCCCCACTAATCTGATGGAATCGTCCACGCATCACTCCGGTAGGTAGCTCCACACCGAGCTCGGTGAGCGCACCTTGTACAGTTGCCTCTGTTTGGTGCTGAAAGACAGCGTATACTTTTCCAGTCCCGTAACCAAGCGAGAGTAGAGAATCGCCCATTTCCCCCCAGGTACCGGCGGGAATCCAAACCGGTGCCGCCGGGGATCGGTCAACGAACGGAGCGATCCAGCAGAGGGGCGGCTCATAACTGTCCGGCGGTTCGCCCAGCGGGTACCAACCCCAGCGGTTACCGTAGAATTTACCGGGATCAGTGATACGGTTCAAGCGGTTGGCAGGCATCCAGTAACCTTCCTGATCTGTACCGTAGAATGTAGGACCGGGACCAATCCCAAGCCCGTTTGATGCGCGAAATCCGTAAGCGATCACAGTAGACTGTTCGCCATCCGGCGACACCCGGATGAGTGTACCGTGGTGCGGGTGTTGCGCAGGCAGCGCATGACGGGCAGATTTCATGTAGTAAAAGTTACCCGCCGCATCGGTCTGCAGGTCCATAACCTGCTCATGGAAGTGTTCACTGTTGTAGGTGTCATTGTTAAAATTCTCATAGAAGTCGGTTTCGCCATCTGCGTTGAGATCAACGAGGCGGGTGATCTGGTCGCGTCCGACAACATAAATCTGCTGTCCGACAACTTTAAGTCCGAGCGGTTGGTTCAGCCCGGTAGCAATGCGTTGCCAGACGAGTGTGTCCAAGGTATCATTGAGTCCAGTGACTGTCCAGACATCGCCGTTCCAAGTGGAAAGCGCGGCACGATTGCCGTCTGGAAAGAAGTCGAACCCGCCGAAACGTAGCCACGAAGCCCACGGATTTTGCGCGGGCCAATTTATCCTATCAATTGCGAAGGGTTGACCAAGGTCGAGTCCAGCGTTTGCAACGAACCGAGCGAAATCTGAGAGTTTCGATTCGCTGCCCTCCCACATCAGCACCGATGCGGTTGTGTCTGCAGGTCGGTCAAGGGAAACACGCTCGGTGTCAATGCGCCATTTCGCACCTGCAACCGGTTCGACCAGGGCTGCGGCAATCAGAGGCGGCTCTCGGAAACTTTGGTAGAGCGTGTACATCTCATCAGGTGAGAGGGCGCGGTTGTATAGATGCAGGTCATCAAGCTGCCCTTCAAACCAAGGAGATTCTTCTGGAAAATCCAATGCGGTGAACCCGAGCTTCCAAACGTCATTCTCCAATGGTGATTCTGGTTTAAGGACACCCTTGGCAACAATCTCGCCGTCCAAAAACAGCGTCACTGCACCACTCTGATGTCGCCACGTTAATCCGACATGGTGCCAAGTGCCATCATTGACAGATTGCCCACCTCCCGCAGCACCCCCGATGACACCGATCCAGCCAACATCAAACGTCAAATGCCCATCCCGGATAAAAAAGGTTTTGCCGTTGGGCACCCACTCCGATGCCTCAAGTGATTCAGCGAAGATTGTACCGTCATTCTCGGTGGAAATCCACGCAGCGAAAGTGAGGTCAGTGGTGTCAAAATCGAGGGCGAGGTTTTCGTCAAAACGGGCTTCCGCCCCGCCGTCAAATGCAAGACTATCGCCCGACTGCCCAGCTTCCCAGCGCACCCCATCAAGCACAATTGCCGCCTCCCCGGGGGACACACTTACGGCATGCGAACCGCTACCCTCGTCGAAACGCCAGTGCCCGATCAAAGCAGCGTCCGTCTTCTGTTCATCGGTTTCCGACGCGGACTGTGCGGTTTTGGCGGGTGGGCGTAGGACAGCTATACACTGATCTGCACTACCGACATCGCCAAGAACCGGTGATAGATTTTCTATCGAAAGCACTGTCGGAAGGTATCCATCTTTCTCTAAGTGCCAACTCGCTGTCTCCGCGTCGATTTTCAAAGTTTCCACCTTGAGTTGTTGCTGTATATCAACGTCTCCAGCCGTGACGAGTTTTTCCGGCCAACGCTGCGGTCCCCCTCGGATCAACTGCGTCAGATCCACCACAGGCGGCGAGGTTTCAACGAATTGTGTCCACACATCCAACTCGAGTGTATCTTGGATCGCTGGAGCGATCAGAACTTTGGTGGAGATTGGTTGTTCAGACGGCGGAAACCGGACACGGAGCTCGTCCTTCACCATCTCCCACCGTGTGCCCTCCGGCGCGTCAATCAAAGCAGCGAGCAGACTGCCTCGTGCCCCAGGTGCTGTCTCTGGTGGACATAAGGCGACCCCAGTGCCACGTTGAAACTCGTGTAAGGCACACACTTCCCCAGCACGGAATGTTGCAATACGGACAAGCGCACTTGATGCAGATGGGCCGAGATGAAAAGTACGGGCAAAAGCGAACCCTTTTTCTTCGCTTTCAAGCGACGGGGTTTCCAACACCGAGCGAGTACCGACTGTATACGACAAAACAACCTGGTTACCGTGAAGATACAATCCTTTCCAATGCGCCCAATCCCTGGGTAAAGGGCCAAAAGGAACAGGGCGTGTATCCTCAAAGCTGCCATCCTTCGCCCAACCGGGGCCCACCGGATTTTCCCACAGCAGTTTGCCCTCAATCGATGGAAAACTCTGATGCCAACCGTTATAGGCAACATCGGCGTAGTCAATCAACCCATCTATCCAACCTGCGGAATAGCGCAATAAGTCTGTGTCGAACACCACTGCACCACTCGCGTGATCCGGAGTGAGCGGGATAACAACACCTTTGTAAGTAAGGTTATTCGCATTCGCGGCGACAGCCGTAGAAAGGTAGGGACCATAATCCATATCCCGCCACGGCTGCCCGGTTTCAATACGCCAACCGGGTGGATAGCGGCGCGGTGCTTCGCGGTTGAGGCACCAGTAGATGCCGTTAACGACAAGGCGACGAAAGTCACTCACACTGAAGTCCTCTGGGTGTCCCATTGTCGTTGTAAATACACGCCCACCGCCGGAGTGCGTGTGCGTCCATGCGATTGGATTGACCGTCTCTGCACCGCCACGCTCCCCTTCCGGAAATACAGGGCGACCTTGCACTAAGACCTGGGCACCTTTCGGCGGATAGTCGGGGCGCACATGGTAAGTCCAAGAGCGGACGTGAAACGCTGGACTCACACCTGTAAGGATCGGATGATTGCCAACGATTGTAGCATCGGTGCTTGCGTCGTGTCCGTAATGGTAAATCCACGGTGCACCGAGCTCACGCGCCCCGAAATTATTCCACCACATCGCCTGCTGATCATCCGCCTCGTAAGCAAAGGCGTGCGTCGTGGTACGGAAAGCAACGATGGGACCGCCCCGATCAATGTACTTTTGTAACAACGCAAGTTGGGCATCAGGCAGTTGACGAAATCGCAGATACAAAACAAGGAGATCCGCAGTCTCCAACGCATCAAGACCGTTGATGTTGTTCCCCTCACCTCCCTGAAGTACGTCGTCTATGAGAAGTGTGGTGCGGAAGCCGTAATGGTCCGCTAACACCTCAGCCAACGCGGGCATCGTTACTTCAGAACGGTACTCATTTTCGCCTACAACGAAGACAAGGTGTGGTTGCGCATGACCAATGGATGTGAATATACAAAGCGCGAGTAGGAGACATAATAGATAAATTGAAATTCGCCCCGCCCATGGGGACGAGGCGTTGAGCGGAGCACTTGAACTTGACATATTTTGCCTTTCACAGATGGATTGCAGTTGCTATGAAGTATACTACAGTTGAGGGGCTTTACGTTAAATGATGATACGATGAATTTCTGCTAACCCTGACATATCGTATTTAATCACTTCTGAAAAAAGTATAACAGATACCGCTAAAAATGGCAACAATAAATCAGATGGATTTAGAGCCAATCAATTCTCTGGAAAATTCTCCAAATTTCAAACCGGTTTGGGATAATTGAATACCTTTGGCTTAAACGGCATTTGCAATTTACTTCATTTTAGGGTATAATTAAAAAGGTTTTAAATCATGAAAATTGGATAATAGCAAATCAAAGCGGATCGCTGGCAAGCCGATATTGTAAAAAAGTTCTGCATGTTCGTTTCTCTTGGTGTTATGGCTTGCGGTTCTAAAACTTGCTGTTAGGAAAGAAAGCCCTGTAACGGCAAATATTCATAGAGGGATCTATCTATCTTATGTCAACTAAAGTAGGTATTAATGGTTTTGGTCGGATTGGTCGGAACGCCTTTCGAGCGGCGTTGCAGAATCCTGCGTTAGATATAGAATTCGTGGCGATCAACGATTTGACGAACCCGGAGACGCTCGCGCATCTTTTACAGTACGACTCTGTTCACGGCATCTTGTCGGATGACATCGCTGCCACAGACGACGGTTTGGTAGTCAACGGCAAAGAGATACAGGTTCTTGCCGAACGCGACCCCGGCAGCCTCCCGTGGGGTGAACTCGGCGCAGATGTCGTTATTGAGTCCACCGGTTTCTTTACGGCACGCGAAGACGCTGAGAAACATATCACATCTGGCGGCGCGAAAAAAGTGGTCATCTCCGCACCCGCGAAGGATGAGGACATCACGATCGTTCTCGGCGTGAACGACGACAAATACGATAAGTCAGAACATCATGTTATCTCTAACGCCTCATGTACGACAAACTGCCTCGCACCGGTCGCGAAGGTATTGCATGAAACCTTCGGAGTCGAGAGCGGATTAATGACGACTATTCATGCCTACACAGGTGACCAAAGGGTACACGATTTTCCGCATTCCGATATGCGCCGCGCTCGCGCAGCGACCCTCTCTATGATTCCGACGACAACTGGTGCTGCTGTCGCAGTCGGGAAAGTCCTACCCGAATTAAACGGTAAACTTGATGGGTTCGCAATCCGTGTACCGACACCGAACGTCTCTGTGGTGGATCTCACCGTCGATCTTAAGGATAGACCGGATGCCGAAGCGGTCAACGCTGCACTTAAAACAGCGGCAGAGGGCAGTCTGGACGGTATCCTCGGTTATTCCGAACTTGATCTCGTCTCGGCGGATTTCAATGGGAACAAACTTTCCTCCGTGCTTGACGGTCCTTTCACTAAAGTGATTGAAAATGGACTCATCAAGGTCCTTTCGTGGTATGATAACGAGTGGGGGTACTCGAACCGTCTCGTTGAACTTGTTGCGCGCACACTCTAATGGAAAGGACTATGCGGACACCTATTATTGCAGGAAACTGGAAACTGAACAAAACGATTTCGGAAGCAGTCGCGCTTACAACGGCACTAAAGGCGTTGGTTGCCGAGGTTAGCGACGTTGAAATTATCGTTGCGCCACCTTTTACAGCACTTGCCGCGGTTAACGATGTTGTAACCGATAGCAACATTCATCTCTCTGCGCAAGATGTTTATTTAGAGGATAGCGGCGCGTTTACAGGCGAAGTCTCCGCACCGATGCTCAAAGATGTCGGGTGCAATTACGTCATTATCGGACACTCGGAGCGGCGGCAATACTTCAGTGAAACGAATGAGAGCGTCAACCAGAAGGTAAAAGCAGCGTTAGCACACGACTTGAAACCGATCATTTGTGTCGGAGAACAACTCGAAGAACGGGAATCCGGACGGACAGAAACTGTGATTGAGGACCACGTTACAGGTGGTATCAGAGGCTTATCCGCTGCTGAACTACTATCCTGTGTTATCGCTTATGAACCCGTCTGGGCAATCGGGACTGGCAAAACCGCTACACCTGATCAAGCACAGGAGGTTCACAACTTCATTCGAGGGTTGTTGACAAAATCCCACTCGGTGGAAGTCGCATCGCAGCTACGCATTCAATACGGTGGTAGTGTTAAACCCGAAAATGCAGCAGAACTGATGGCACAACCCGATGTGGATGGTGCACTTGTTGGCGGCGCGAGCCTTGAGGCGGAATCGTTTGCACAAATCGTGAAATTTGACCAATAGGAGGGAACATTAAATGGGAATTATCATGGGTTTTGTATTATTCCTCTTTGTCCCGATCTGCGTTGTTCTGACGCTGATTATTTTGTTACAGGACAGTAAAGGGGAAGGGCTTTCATCAAGCGCGTTTGGCGGTGCGGAGATGCAGTCCGTTCTCGGAGGACGGGGTGCCGCGACTTTCCTGAGTAAACTGACAACTTGGCTCGCGATCGCCTTCATGGTGGTCTCGCTTTTCCTGATGCGTTTCTATGGCGAAGGCACTGGCGGTGCACTCGCGCCAATTGAGCAGGAGACGACGCAAGAAGGTGCCGCCGAACCTGCTGATACTACCAGTGAAGGTACCGTTGAAACCACAACAGATGGGGACAGTGCGGATGATGCCCAGGATGCATCAAAGACAGAAATTGATGGCGGTACTACAGATACAACGGAATAGTCTCACTCGCATCCACAAGAAAGAGTTTTAGTATGTCGCACGCGCCTACAACGCTTTCATGGACAGTGTATCCATTTGTTGAGAATTGGCGCAGGTCTGTGCTATTGATTCTTTTTCTGACACTTCTCTTGCTCTTCATCTATTTGGGTTTCCAATTAATTTACGTCGCTATCCTGTCGGCTATTTTTCTCATCGGATCGCTCTACAAGTATTTTCTGCCGTTTCACCACCAATTTGAATCCGATAGGCTTATTATTACAAGCTGCTGCTTCTATAAATTGGAACGATCTTGGGAAACATTTCGCAGTTTTTACGTTGATGCGAACGGGGTACTACTCAGCCCGTTCGCCCACCCGACACGCCTCGAAAACTTCCGCGGTGTTTACATCCGATTTGGTAAACATCCCCCCGAGGAAGTCATTAATTTTATTACCAGCAAAATTAAAGACTAAACTTTGGATAATCCTTATAATATTCCAGCAGACTTTCGAGGCGTGGATCCGTTCACTGCTGAAGTTTGTAACCTTGTGATTCTATAATTATTCCGCGTGGAGGTCTCAAGTGTCGTCCCTCTATTTAACAGGATTTATAAGAGATGCAACATATACACCGCATCTGAATCCAAGTAAATTTTCAGAATACAATATCTCGCAATTTGATGTGAACCAAGCACAAGCGTATGGTCTGATTAATTTGGGGGTGCCTGGAAACAGTCTTGCTTTTTCAAAATGGGTGTCGCCGAAACGGACGCGCTCTTATCCTTTTGCGAGGATTTATAACACATACCATCTTAACACTAAAAAAGTCACGATTATTCCAATCATCAAAGATGAAGGGTCAGGAACACAAAACAACGACCGAATTAACTACATTACTTTTTCATGGATGAACCTCTTAAATATTTACATTATCTTGGCATGGTATGAGGATGCGGAAAGAAAACCTAACACAACCGACCGAATTACCAATCAAATTCTAAACACTGAAAGTGTGCGTGAAAAATTGCTTGAGGTGAGCCGTTATCAAATGACAGCACTACATTGGAACACAACACACTTTGAAAAAGATTTCGAGTCAATTTATCTGAATGCTGTTGCTGGATATAAAAAAATCTCTCGCGAGAAAAATGTCGCTGTTCATAGCCCTACAAATCACCTACAAACCCTCGAAAGATTTAAGGCAGATAGTCGTTTCAGTCTAACATCTTTCAAAGAGGCAACCCTCCCGCGTTCGTACGAGGCTGCCTATAGGGAATCTGTAACAACACACATCTTGGAATCTCTTGAGGAGAACACTAAAGGAATTTTCCGTATTTCAAATTATCTCGGTGGGCAGTATTATTTAACCGCAGATGAGGTTTATTGGGAAAGCAACCAATTAATCGTACAAGAATCCAAAAACAATAGCAAAGGGAAGTTTCCATCAGAAAATGATATCAAGGACGGTTTGTTCAAACTAATCCTTTTTGCAAATATGGAGCGAGTAACCATTGATGATCGGGCAAACATCCAGTTTGTCACCCGATTAAAGTTAACAGGCGATCTCATTGGAAGTCTATTCTTACCATGTGATACGGACGATATATTCGGCTTCTGTGCGGAAAATCGCCTAACGCAAACACATCAGAAAAGGATATTTCAACTCAACCAAGAAGCACGGAAAAATAACAAACTACAGATATGGATAACAGGTCGTCATGGCTAAATTACCAAAAAGTCCGTTGCGATACCCGGGTGGTAAATCAAGAGCACTCAAACAAATTCTGCCGCATGTTCCGCTGAATATATCAGAATTTCGCGAGCCTTTCGTTGGAGGTGGCTCTGTCTTTTTTGCGATCCGAAGCCTCTTTCAAGACCGTATCAATTCCTATTGGATTAATGATCTCAACTATGATCTTTACTGTTTCTGGAAAGAGGTAAGGGACAACGCGCCAAACTTGGTTGCCACACTCAGAGAAACACACACAACAACTACCGATGGGCGCGCGCTGTTTGAGAAATTAACACAGGCGAAAGATGAACTGAACCAGAACCGAAATGCGCTCTGTGAATTTCAGCGTGCAGTGCGCTTCTTCGTACTCAATCGAATTACCTTCTCCGGTACCGTGGATTCCGGCGGATATTCACAATCCGCTTACGAGAAGCGTTTCACAGATTCGTCTATCGAACGCGTGAAAAACATATCACCCTATCTTTCCGGAACTAAAATCACAAACGGCGATTATACCCAGGCACTTTACCAAGACGGCGACAATGTATTTATCTTTCTTGACCCACCTTATTGGAAGGCAGCCGAGTCAAAGTTATACGGGGTGAGAGGTACGCTCCACACTGCATTTGATCATGCGCAATTCGCCGAAAACATGCGGAAGTGCCAACACAAATGGTTGATTACTTATGACGATTCGCCAGTTATTCGGGAACTTTTCGCTTTTGCCGAGATTCAGGAATGGACATTGCAGTACGGAATGAACAATTATCGGAAAACAAGTGCCGCAAAAGGGGATGAGTTATTTATCAAAAATTACTGATCTCTGTTAAACCCGAATTTTCTCATGGAAAAAGGAAATCCGAATGTCGAGAAAAATAAGATGGGGTATACTCGGTCCTGGTGGCATCGCACATAAGTTTGCTTCTGCGTTGAAAGCGATTCCTGATGCCGAAATCGTCGCCGTCGGTTCACGCGACCTACAGAGAGCCAACATCTTCGCAGACGCGTTTGACATTCCGCATAGGCACGGTAATTACGTTGAACTAACAGCAAATTCTGATGTAGATGTTATCTATGTCGCAACGCCGCACCCTTTTCACAAAGAGTGCGCAATCCTGTGTCTGGAAGCCGGGAAAGCGGTTTTATGTGAAAAACCACTCACTGTGGATGCAGATCAGGCTGAGAAGATGATCGCATGTGCACGGGAACATAAGCAATTTCTGATGGAAGCCATGTGGACACGTTTTATTCCTGTGATGGTTAAAGTCCGAGAGTGGCTGGCAGATGGTGCTATCGGTGAACCGCGCATGCTAACGGCGGATTTCGGGAATTGGGTGGAACTAAGCACTGAGAATTTAAAGGGCAGGTTGTTCACTCCAGAACTCGCAGGTGGCGCACTGCTGGACATTGGGGTTTATACCATCTCTTTGGCATCTATGGTGTTTGGCACGCCAGCGGAAATCACGAGTTTGGCACACATCGGCGAAACTGGTGTTGATGAACGCGCCGCGATCCTTCTCGGCTATGAGGCGGGTCAAATCGCGAGTTTGTCGTGTGCAATCACGACACGCACCTCACAAGATGCCCGTATCTTCGGTACAAAAGGCGCGATACATATCCCGAACTTCGCACGAGCAACATCCGCAACGCTTGAAGTGCCTGGAAAAGAACCACAACAGATCGAAATCCCGTTCATCGAAAATGGTTTTGAATACCAAGCGATTGAAGTGATCAACTGTCTGCGAGCAAGTGAACTCGAAAGCGATGTGATGCCGTTAGATGAGTCCCTATCTATTATCAAAACTATGGATGTTGCCAGAGCACAATGGGGATTGGAATATCCTCCGTTCGGCTCTGTTTTATAATGCAACATTTTAGGAAATATGATATGCCCAAAACCTTGAAAGAAAAATTTTTGGATTTCTGAATCCGGAGGATTAAATGAACGCAAACCACACACAAACAATTGCTACCACAGAACAGTTGAAAACAGCCGTTTTGGATGCTGTTGATACGCAAAGCATCACAGATATCCACACGCATCTTTTTAGTCCGCCCTTCGGTGAGTTGTTACTATGGGGCATAGATGAATTGCTTACTTATCATTATCTTATCGCTGAAGTCTTCCGTAAATCCGATGTCTCTTACGAGCAATTTTGGGCGATGACAAAGGTGGAACAGGCAGACCTTATCTGGCAGACGCTTTTCATTGAGAACTCACCTGTGAGTGAGGCGTGCCGTGGTGTCGTGACAACGTTAAATGAATTGGGCTTGGATGTCGGTTCGCGCAACTTACAGGAGTATCGCGACTACTTCTCGGATACAACCGTTGAAGCCTTTATCAACACAGTCTTTGAACGCTCGAAAGTCTCTAAGGTGGTGATGACGAACGATCCGTTTGATTCGGCAGAGGCACCTGTGTGGGAGTCCGGTGATACTGGCGACACCCGTTTTGAGGCAGCACTTCGGATGGATGTCCTCATCAATACCTATCAGGAAACCGGTTACGAACACCTCCGCAGTCTCGGCTATGATGTCGATCCGAATCTATCAACAGAAAAAACCTACAAAGAGGTGCGCCGATTTTTGGAGACATGGATTCAGCGGATGAACCCGAAGTATATGGCTGTCTCTCTCCCGCCGGATTTCCAATATCCAGAAGACGGTATCTTGGGCAGACTGTTCGACAACTGCATCTTACCCATCTCTCGTGAATTTAACGTCCCATTCGCACTAATGATTGGCGTGAAACGTGCGGTTAACCCACAACTCCAGATGGCAGGCGATGGTAGTGGAAAAGCGGATCTGACGAGCCTGGAAACACTGCTCCGTGAAAATCCTGATAATAAGTTCCTTGTGACGCTCCTTTCCCGCGAGAATCAGCATGAGTTGTGTGTCATTGGACGGAAATTCAAGAACCTGATGATATTTGGATGCTGGTGGTTCATGAACAATCCGAGCGTCATTGAGGAGATTACACGGGAACGGATTGAACTGCTCGGTTTGAGCGTTATTCCCCAACATTCCGATGCACGAATCTTAGATCAGCTCGTCTACAAATGGAAACATTCTCGTCGGATCATCGCGGACGTTCTGGTGGAGAAATACCAGACGCTGCTTGATGTCGGATGGACACTCAATTCATCAGAGATTGAACGGGATGTCAACAACCTATTCGGCGGCAACTTCGACCGGTTTCTGAATGGGAACTAAATCTGTCGTGTGAACTAACAATGGCAAGGTGTATTCTCGCATTTCGGGCAACCTTCCGCATAGATTTGCGCCGCATCTTCTAAAGAAATACCGAGCAGGCTCGCTAATGTGGCGAGCCATGCAAACACATCGGCGAATTCCTCGCGCAAGCGTTCCAGGTCCTGTGGCTGCTTGCGGATCTCTTTTGCCAACTCTCCAACCTCCTCAACAAACCACGTGAACGTGAGCGGTACCCCGCGCTCAGCATCGCGCGTGTAATAGATGGCTTCGATTTGCTTCTGAAACGCTTCAATCGTCATTTTTTAATTTTCCTTGCGGTTCGGTTAGTTGGATGCGAATGGTTAAAAATCTTCCCGTTTACAATCCACCGAGACAGATAACTCATGCGTACCGCTCCCGAAGACAACACCTTTCAGCGGTGTTACGTCAGCGTAGTCCCTGCCCCAAGCGAGCGTGATGTGCCGATCAGCGGGTATCTGGTTATTCGTCGGGTCAAAATCCACCCAGCCAAGTTGTGGGAGATAGACAGAGAACCACGCATGGGACGCATCGGCACCCGCTAAAGGTTCGTTGTCCGGTGGTGGATCAGTCTCAATATAGCCACTGACGTAACGGGCGGCGAATCCTAAGGCACGAAGGCAGCCGATACCGAGGTGTGCGAAATCTTGGCAGACCCCGCGACGATGTTTTAGCACATCTGCAAGTGGAGTCGCTATTGTTGTGAAATATGAATCATAGGTGAAATCGTTGTAGAGGCGGGTACTTAAATCTTCAACGGCTTCCAACAGCGACCGTCCTTTGGTAAACGATTGCTCAGCATAAGCATGCAGTTCGGGCATTGCTGGAATCATTGGCGAACTAAGAATGTACTGCCGTATCTCTAAGATTTCTGGATCTGAATCTGTGTGTAACTGCTGGTGCGCTTCCTCCCAAGCCGAGTGCTCGGCAAAATTGCGTTGCATCCCTCTGCTATTGACCTCCACATGACTTGTAACTGTAACGGTGAGTCGGTTATGGGGCTGTTGGATCGTGAAATAGTGGACGGTATTTCCAAAAAAGTCTTGGCGTTCTCGGCACGCTGCAGGTTCGGGGTCAACAGTTAATTGGCTGTCGCTACAATGCTGATATGCATAACTCCGGGGGGTCAAGCGCGCTTCGTTATAACAGAGATTCACAGGGTAATTATAACTGTATTCAGTCCTATGGGTAATTTTATAGTTCATAGATTCAATGATACACGTCTGGCCTAAAGGCTGTCTGTTGTAATCAACTGCTGAGGTCTTTGGACGTGGCTGAAATAGGTATGCGTCAAGACATCAGAAACATCAACCAGGATCTGTGCGAGACGGACCAAGAGCTTTTCTAATCCGTTCCGTTGTGTTGTGTGTTCCGAACGCTCGGCGAGATCAATAGTGTTGGAAAGTTGGAGCTGCGTTAGTGCCTCCAAAATAAGTTGTTCTTCTTCACTGAGTCGGTAGCCAAGTTTTTCTCTTGGTAACACACGGATCTGTTCCTCAAGCCGTTTAAGCTGATAGAGGAGCGAACGCGGATTGTTTCCATCAAGAAGGAGCAACTCAAGGACCGTTGGAAAGTGTAAAGCCGAACGGTAACGACTCCGATAAGTAATGAGACTTTCAGCAGCGGCAAGGACGGATTCAAGCAGCAAATCTTCAATCCATTCGTCTTGCACAGCGACAAGGCTGGAACGACACAGCACAATGAGAAGAAGTGAGCGTTCAATACGCCGTCCCATATCCAAACTAATCCAACCAATTGTCTGGGTCATACTCTCGGCATTAAGCCCACTCAATGCCGAGAGAAAAATCATGAGTTGATCAAGTGAAGCCAATTCTGCCTCTTGCAACACGAGGTCTGTCAATATTTGTGGACTTGCATCTCCATCTGCGGAAACGCTTTTTTCGAGGGCAGCACATAGATCTTCAATACCGTTCATCACACGCCATGTGTCAGTAGACCAACGGTCCCGAACTGCGTAAGCCGCGCTGAGGAGTGCTTGAAGTGTAGACACCAAGCTGCCAGTGTTTTCCATGTCCAGCATGATGGAAAGGAGTTCGTTTTCTAATGATTGTTCGTCTTTGCTGACGAAACCGGGGTGCGATGAAGTTAAACCGGTCAAGGAACGGAGCATGCTATGGAGATATGCAAGTTCCGATACTTCTCTTTCATCTTCACCGAAAGTCTCCGTAAAGAGTAAGGAAGGGGGTCCCTGCCCTAAGTGCGAAGTTTCCAAGCCCATCCTGCCCATCTTAACCTTACTCAATATAATCCGTAGGAGGCGTGCTTGCCCCTCTGCCCGTTCTGCATAGCGACCAACCCAGAATAAGTTCTCCGCTGCCCGACTTGACAATCCAGCTGGACTTGTAGAAGCCGGCCCTCTCACCTCAGTGATACGCCGCTGCCATAAACTGACATGCGGCTCAGGTTCAGGGGCAAGCACCCAGGTGTCTTTACTAACACCGCCGTCTTGGATCGAGATTGTCAATTTACCTTTCTGACCCGCACAGCGGGTAAGCCCACCCGGCATCACGGTATAACCATCTCTTTCTGCAAACAAAAAACTGCGAAGAGTCGCGCGGCGAGGTTCAAGTTTCCCTTCAATGAGCGAAGGCGTTGTAGAAAAATGAATATACTCCTGCCCGACATAGAGATGCGGGTTGGTCTTAATCCGATCACGGAGGGCATCAAGTTGAGCACTATCGAGTTCGGTTCCAAACAGTGGTTGCCCACCCAGTTGACGGTGAATGGGTTTAACGACTAATTTTTTAAGGTTTGCCAACACATAGTCGCGCTGCTTCGGTTCTCCACACCACCATGTTGCGATAGACGGAAGGTGTAGGTCTTCGCCTATCAACTGTTTTGCGATGTCTGGTAGGAATGGCATCAAGCCCGGATTTTCTAAAACACCGCTGCCCGGTGGATTTATCACAACCACATTTTTCTGTCGGATCACTTCCAGCAAGCCTGCGACCCCAAGTCTTGAGTCCTGTCGGAGCTCCAACGGATCACAGAAGACATCGTCGACGCGGCGGAGAATAATATCAACGGGACGCAATCCGTCCAGTGATTTCAACCAAACACGCCCATCCCACACCGTCAAGTCGTCCCCTTGGACTAAAGTGTAACCGAGGTAATTTGCGAGATAAGCATGTTCAAAGTAAGTTTCGTTGAGGGGTCCAGGGGTCAGTACAACGACCTGTGGATTGTCCGTTTGATTCGGTGCAATACGGGAGGCGGTTTCGAGCTGATGTTGTAGATCCACTACACTGTTTTGTAGCGCGCGGAAGAAGAAAGAGAGTCGATGAACACCGACTTCACCAAAGAGATTCGGCAATGCCCGTGCGAGCGCGGTACGATTTTCGAGGGCGTAGCCTGCCCCTGACGGTGCCTGCGTTCGATCACCAAGTACCCACATTTTGCCGTCCGGTCCGCGCCCCAAATCGGTGGCATAACTTAAGAGGAAAGGAAATCCGGAGGGGACAAGCCCGACACAGGCGCGCAAAAACCCCGCATGCGCATAAACCACTTCTGGTGGTATCAAACCATCTTTGATTAGGGTTCGCTTGCCATAGAGGTCGGTTAGGATTAAGTTCAGCAGCTCCGCCCGTTGTGTAAGCCCGTCAGAGATAGTTTCCCAATCAGTCTTCGAGATAATTAGAGGAATCGGATCCAATTCCCACGGGCGATGCCCCTGCTGTTCCCCGTGTAAGACGTAGGTGACCCCATTCTCACGAAACAGACGCTGTACCTCTTTATCGCGAGATTCCATCTCTGCCAGCCCTAAGGTATCAAGTGCCCGCATAAAGGCGTACCAGTGCGGATTGATTTGATTATCTCGACTTAACATCTCATCAATCTGTTCATCGTGAGGCAAATTAGCCGCCCTCGCGGTATGATAACTATTAGCAATTACTTTTTTAAAGTTCCTTGCGGTTCGGTCAGGTGAGTTGCTACTTTGGAGTCTCATTCCGTAGATCCGCCTTCCATTTTGTGGCGTACTTGAAGAAACGCCCCAGCAAAAACCCCATAAGCAATCTGCTTCATTACAGGCTACGGTTGTTCGCTATCTTTCATCGGAAACCCGATTTTGTTCTCACTGCGTAGCAGGAAAAATCGGAGAACAAACCCAATATTTAAAAAATATTTAATACCGAGTTAAGAGGTTCTACGGAGATCCAATGTATACGGGTATTCAGCATTCGTCTCTTCTGGTGGGGTAACCATCGGACCGGGAGGTGTGCCTTCAGCCAGAAAACTCCCTGTCGCAGGTGTTGGCGGTTGTGATTGAATAACACCCGGTGTATGTCCGTCTGCGCCGAAGCGAGTTGTGCGGCGTGCCTCTGCCTCGTAGGCATTGACCGGAAAAGTATCGTAGTGTCTCCCGCCCGGATGCGAGACGTGGTAAGTACAACCACCTATTGCCCGTCCGTTCCAGGTGTCAATGATGTCAAAAACAAGCGGTGAATGGATACCTATCGTAGGGTGTAATGCGGATGGCGGTTGCCACGCGCGATAACGCACCCCGCCGACGTATTCTCCTTGCGTCCCTGTGTTGTGGAGTATTAAGCGTCGTTCGTTGCATGTAACGATGTATCGGGAGTCCGTCAGTCCACTCACCTTCACCTGAAGTCGCTCAACAGAAGAATCGACAAACCGTGAGGTACCCGCTCGTGTTACCTCCTCACCTAAGACGTGCCACGGTTCAATTGCCATCCGTAATTCCAGTTCAATATTTTGGACGTTTACAGCCCCCAATTTCGGGAAACGGAATTCAAAGAAGGGGTCGAGCCACGCCATTTCAAACGGATAGCCTGCTTCTTGAAGTTCTGTAACGACCTCTTGTATATCGGCGCGAACGTAGTGATGAAGCATGAATCTGTCGTGCAACTCTGTCCCCCAACGGACCAAGTTGCCTGTGTAGGGCGTATTCCAGAATTTGGCGACTAAGGCACGAATCAGAAGCATCTGCACAATACTCATCTGCGCATGTGGTGGCATCTCGAAAGCCCGCATTTCTAAGAGTCCGAGCCTTCCACGCGCCGAATCCGGAGAGTAGAGCTTGTCGATGCAAAACTCTGCACGATGCGTATTGCCTGTGAGATCCACCAGCAAGTGCCGCAGCAGCCGATCAATCAACCAAGGCTCTACGTCTTCTGCATCGTTATCAGGAATCAGCCCAAAAGCGACCTCCAGTTCATAGAGTTGTTCATCGCGCCCCTCATCTACGCGCGGTGCCTGACTCGTTGGACCGATAAAGGTACCAGAAAAGAGATACGACAAGCCGGGATGGTGCTGCCAGTAAGTGATAAGGCTACGTAACAGGTGGGGCCGCCGTAACAATGGGCTATCAGCAGGCGTACGCCCACCGATGATAACGTGATTACCGCCGCCAGTACCGGTATGCCGACCGTCTAACATAAATTTCTCGGCACTCAATCCGGCTAACCGTGTTTGCGCGTAAAGCGTCGTCGTATTATGAACCAGTTCATCCCAATTTTCTGCTGGATGGATGTTGACTTCAATCACACCCGGATCCGGTGTCACATTCAGCGATTGAATTCGCCAATCGTGCGGAACTTCGTATCCTTCAAGAATCACAGGCATTTCTAACGCTTGAGCAGTCGCTTCGACTGCTTCAAGAAGCGAAAGATAATGCTCAAGATGCGTCAGGGGTGGTATAAAAATGTGTAAACGTCCCTCACGCGGTTCAATGCAGAGTGCGGTATGAAAAATCGTCTCTTCTTCTTCGTTTTCTGGGGCGGGTGTATTGTCCTCATGTTTGCTTTGTCCGTTTGTTTGCACTGATGCGTCTAAATTCTCCTCACGCGGTTCAAGCGGATCACGTTCATAAACCGGCTCTCGTTCCTCGGATGGCACCCATTGTATAGACTCCAACGGTAAACGCAGTCCTATCGGTGAGTCGCCAGGGATTAAGAACATGCGTCCATCTCTGAAATCCCACGCACAACTCTCCCATGCCCCGTCTGCAAGGCTCCACCGGAGCGGCAGCACGTAGCCAATCGGCGCACCGAGGGTCTCTGTTTGTAGCAGCTGTGCAAGCCGTTGGCGTTCAGATGCCTCCTTGAAATCAAAGTCGCGCGGATCAACGTTGACAGGCAGCCTATCCTCCGTCCAAAGGAAATAGAGTGCGTCTTCGTAAGCCGGTAGTATCTGATTCGGTGCTACGTTCAGGAGTTCAGTGAGGTGGCGCGTAAATCTTTCCGCGTCTTGAACACCGAAACCATAATCTTTGTGAGGTTCAGCGAGAAGTTCATCGTTTTGCCATACAGGTACACCGTCTTTACGCCAAAAACATCCGAACTTCCAACGCGGTAAGGGTTCACCCGGATACCACTTTCCTTGTCCGTAATAGAGGGCACCGCCGGGTCCGAAACTATCACGCAACCGCCGCAGAAGCCTCGCGCCTAACTCCCCTTTTTTCGGACTGTCTGCTTCTGTGTCCCATTCTGGGCTGTCTGTATCCTCAATCGACACAAAAGTAGGCTCACCACCCATTGTCAGTCGAATGTCATTACGGATTATATCTTCATCAACCTGCTTGCCAAGGGCATTAATATCAGCCCACTGCGCCTCTGTATAGGGCTTCGTAACACGCGGGTCTTCGTGGATACGCTGAACGGTATTGCTATAGGTGAATTCTGTTTCGCACGGATCCATGTAGCCGGTGACCGGTGCCGCGCTCACTGGATCGGGAACGCACGCCAACGGAATGTGTCCCTCACCCGCAAATAACCCCGATGTCGGGTCTAAACCTACCCATCCGGCTCCGGGCGCGTAGACCTCACACCACGCATGTAAGTCGGTGAAGTCCTGCGCCGGACCAGCAGGCCCGTCTACGGGTTTCTGGTCTGCAACGAGTTGTACAAGATAGCCAGAAACAAAGCGAGCCGCTAAGCCGAGATGTCGCAAAATCTGAACGAGCAGCCATCCCGTATCTCGGCATGAGCCGATCCGCTTTTCTAAGGTCTCTTCACAGGACTGTACCCCCGGTTCCATTCGGATCGTGTATTTTACATCTTCCCACAAGGCTCTGTTAATATCAACAAGGAAGTCAATGAGTTTCTTCTGGGTCCGGGGAATACCTGCCAACCAAGCAGTCAAGAGGGGACCGTTCTCTTTCACTTCGAGGAAGGGCGCGAGTTCTTGTTTGAGCTGCGCTTCATAGAAAAATGGATAGTGTTCCGCACCCGTTTCAAGGAAAAAATCAAAGGGATTGATGACCGTCATATCCGCGACAAGGTCTACTTCAATACATAGGGCGCGTGTGGGTTCTAAAAAAATGACGCGCGCTTGGTAATTACCGAACGGATCTTGCTGCCAGTTAATAAAATGATTCTCAGGTTCAATTTTAAACGAATACGCTTCAATCGGTGTCCGACAGTGGACGGCGGGTCTCAATCGAAAAACATGTGGCGACAAGTTGACAAGCCGATCATATTGGTAAAGGGATTTATGATTGATTGCTACACGAATTGACATATCTGTTTTTTATATTTCCTTGCGGTTCGGTTAGCGGAATTTTACTGATAAGATCCCACTCCGTATATCCGTCCCGGCGCGATGCTTGGGACTACAAGTTTTGCTTTCCGTTTAAGAGGAGAATTAGATGCTCCGTAGGGGGCAGGTTTCCCACCCCTTCTCCTTACTTGATAACTGATGACTGAGACTGAGACTGTTCCGCAGCGGGTTCTCCATTGACAGGTCGTAAGGCAAAAAATGTCTTGTAAATATCATCACCCACTAAGTTCAGTTTGGTTTGGAAAGCATCAAGGAACTCATGCAAACCTGAAGCAAGCACCTGTTTGACTTGGGCATACGCGAATTCCGAACGGAGCTGCCCCAAACGCTGCTCTGCTGAATTGGAGAAGGTTTCCAACGGGGTGCCAGATATCGCGTG
>PYJC01000172.1 GCA_003635255.1 Candidatus Poribacteria bacterium
GATCCGAATGGCAACGTCTCAGCGAAGATCTCTGCCTATCCGTTGATGCTTTCCTCGATCATCTTGATACACACACTTTTCCAGATCGGACCATTAGCTTCGTTGGTGACGGACTTTTGACCTACGGAGACACAGTCCGTGAAAGGCTTGGCGAGAGTGTTCACTTCGCTGATGCTATTTTCAATGTTCCACGCGGGGCAACGATCGCGCATCTCGGCAGGCAACGTTTACAAAACGACGATGTTGACGACTACTGGACATTAGTTCCAAACTATGTTAGGGTTGGACTCTACTGACGGCAACACTTAAGGAGGTCCACTATGCTATTTTCACATTTTCTTAGATACTTACACACCGTGCTTCTCGTTGTGATGCTCTTGGCAGGCGTTGTTGTCGCTGCACACGGTTTAGAAGTCGGCGATCGCGTGTTCGGTTCTCAACTTGCGATAGATATCGGCTTCGCTGAGCATTGTCACGGCAAAGCCAATGTATACGTCATAAATTATGTGCCACCTATCTTAAAGTTGTATCCTCCGCCAATACTTGAGGAATTCAAGACAAAATATAACATGAGGGTCGCGTGGCGGCAAGCAGCCGAGGATGAAGAAACAGCACTGTTCATTATTGATAAATCGGGATACGTGCGCTGGAAGCACGCCGATGAAACAACAAACCTAACAATAGACGCGTTGACAACAGAATTCGCCAAACTCAAACGGAACACTCCGTTATCTATCGGCTCACCTGCACCGGATTTTAATCTCACCGAGGCAGATGGAAAAACAGCGTTCAGACTCTCAGACTATAAAGGAAAGAAGAATGTGCTTGTCAGTTTGCTGCTGCAGACCTACTGACCGGTCTGTGCTAACTACACGGCGCAGTTTGCGACCCATCAAAAACTATTCAATGAAAAATACGATACCGTTATTGTGGCGATTAAACCGGAACCGCTCTCAGTCATAGCAAAATTTAAGGATCCTGAAACAATGGATGTCCCGCTGCTCGCCGATCCGGGTTCTTCTGTCCATGAGGCTTACGGCATCGTTAAACCTTATCACTTCCATCGTCGGGATATGTACCTACCTGCGACGTTCTTAGTTGATAAAGAGGGTAATCTAAAATGGCTCTATATCGGTAAGCGAAATTCGGATCGTCCCTCTCGGGAGCTGATTCTTGAACAACTCTCCCAGCTTTAGCATAGATGAACCGTATCTTTAAAAACACATTCAGCCTCTTTAGCGCGCACCTGATCGGCCGCCTCGGCTCGCTTGTGATAACGGTTTGGCTGATGCCCCGTTATTTCACTGAAAGTGAACTCGGCGGCTATTTTGTTGCAATCGCGCTTACGAATCTGATTGCGATCCTGACAGAACTCGGTATACAAAACCCACTCATTCGGGAGATGACGCTGCACTTACAACAGACCCGGCATTACCTCGGTAACGCCCTCATCGTTCGTGGGATTCTGTCAGTCATCGCATACAGTCTTATGATAGTTAGCGGTATCTTCCTCTATACCCCTATAATCGTAGAGATGATAATTTTCTTAGGCTTGGCAGAGATCGCCAATTCCATTGCGCAGTTGTACCGATGCGTCTTCCGCGCACACGAGGAGATGAAATATGAGGCACTCACTGTGGTTGCCGAGCGTGGCGTGTTCCTCTTCGTCAGCGGTGGGGCGATCCTCTTTGGATATGGTTTGCTGACTGTTTGTCAAATAATGTTGGCAGCAAGTTGTGTTAACCTCATTTTGAGCGTTGGGTTCACCCGGTTTCGGTTCACGCCGCTCCGATTCCAACCGAGTCGAGAGACAGTAAAGGTGCTGATGCAGCAGGCACTTCCGTTTGCTATCGGCAATATCTTCAATCTGCTCTATTTTCGTGTAGATGCGATCATGATATCAAAGTTAAGTTCAGAAGGCGTAGATGCGAACACGTGGTATGGGTTGGCGTATACCATTGTCAACGCCTTCACAATTCTACCGGGTGCGTTCATGATGGGTGCGATGTTTCCAGTGCTATCCCGGGCATGGGAGAGAGAAAAGGGGAGATTCCCAAGCGCGTACATGTTCGGTATGCGATGGATGGTATTGTGCGGATTACCCTTCGCGGTTGGGCTTTCAATACTATCTCCTGAAATTACGAGGGTATTATTTTCCACTTACACATCGGAGCAGGTCGATAAAGTGGCAACGGCACTTCAATGGCTCAGCTGGTCAGGTGGACTCCTCTTCGTAACGACAGCAGTGTTGGCGGTCTTACGGGCAACAGATAAACGTGGTGCCTTCTCAGTGCTCATGGGGACGACAGCATTCTTGAACATCTGCCTGAATCTATATCTAATCCCGCGTTTCAGCCATATCGGTGCAGCGATCGCGATGGTTATCAGTGAAGCGTATGTACTTGTTGTTGGGATCGGTTATATCTCGAATCATATCGTCAAATTCCGAGAAACATTTTCGATAATACCAACGCTTTTAAAAACAGGGATCCTTTCCGCTGTGATGGGTATCGGTTTGGTGTTGTTGAAAGGATTTTTGTCTATTGGAGTATTGATTCCGTTGGCGATGCTATTTTACGGCGGTGGGATTGCCGTTTTGGGAGAATTCCGCGCGAGATTCAGGTTTGATTAAGCTAATTTTCTCTTGTCAAGGATTTCACTTTTGAGTTTTTTAGGTAAGCATTCATCAATCAGAATATGCATAGGTTTGCGTGAGCAACGTCTCCTTTGCCAATTCCAAAGCCTGCATAGCCTGCGTACGACTGACAGATGGGAAATCCTGTAAAAATTCGTCTAAGTTATCGCCTGCTTCTAAATAATCAATGAGATTTTTGATGGGAACACGCGTGTTTTTGAAGACAGGCGTGCCGCTCATAATTCTCGGATTACAAGTGACAAGTTCGTTAAATACCTGTGCTGTTTTTTTGTCATATTTCATGCGTCTGTTTCTCCCCAAAAATGTACTAATTTAAGGATGCCATAGAAAACACATCAATTGCTAATTTGCCGGGAGTTGAAATGGGGCACGTAGTTTTCATTTACTTATTTTACCCAGAAGATTGCTCCTACTTGACATACTTCCAAAGCTAAAGCATTGGGATTCTTTTGCTCCTTTTAGGAACATTCCTTGATTTGACTCAAGGCAACATGGACTTTAGGGGTTATTATCCTGAAGCCCAAGGGCGGTGTCATGCGGTCAGAGACCTTTTCCGCCACTACGGGGACACCGAAGTGTCCAAGATACTTTGCTCTGATATTGATAGCACCTACACCGTCGCGGTGATATTTGAATCCACATTTGCAAGTGTAGTTTCGGTTGGTAGGTTTCTTTTGGTGGCAACACTTTGGGCAAGTTTGTGAGGTGTAGGATTCGTCAATCACTTTGACTTTGATACCAAGGGCTTTTGCCTTGTAGGTTATTAACTCAGAAATC
>PYJC01000173.1:0-135837 GCA_003635255.1 Candidatus Poribacteria bacterium
TAACTCCTTATACCGGTACGGATTCGGATTGGTGATAAATTTCAGATTCGCGGCGAACGCGTTTTCCAACGCTTGCGTCCCGAAATCGTAACTGTCCTCCACCTTCGCAGGTGTGATGTACCGTTCATCCTGCTCGCCGTACGTTAATTCATCAAGGAACGTCAAATGCCATCGCTCAGAGAGGCTATACGTCCATCCAAACAGATTTTTTAGTTCCAATTGGTTGAGTTCATCTTCGACATCCGTTGAAACATCGATGTCTTCATAATCCTCGAAGTACTCGTTGTAAAGATTAGCAGCACGAAGACTATAAAAACCGTTCATGTGGGACGGTTTCACAGTAAACCCTGTGATGGAATACTGCGCGATGGTAAAATCGCTCGTATCTCGTAGATAAAGGTGCCCCGCTGCATCGAGATCCAGGAAAGTTTGATCGTGTTTTTCCTCACTGAGTTGATCCGTCTCATAAACGATCCGTCCAATATACCGACCGCTATTGTCAAACTTCTGGATACGTGAAATGATGTTGTGAAAGAGCGTCAGCCGGATGTCTGTACGTTTCAGTTCTTCAGCGAGTTCTGCATCATCTTCATCGTCCGTCTCCTCATCAGCATAGTAGCGGTTGTAGGCTGCCTCTTCAAGCAAACGGACGCGTCGATTCAAGGCAGCAGTATCCGCAGCCACTGCTGAACGCTGGGCAAACGGACCGTATTGTGAGCGTGTCGCATTTGTAATTGTATCGGCGAGTTCAGTTTGACCCGGCGTGCTCTCCGTCAGCTGCGTCAGTGTCGGTGAAAGCACGACAATTTCTGGGAGTCCTCCGACTTTTCTACGGAATCGGCTGGCATCTTTAACGAGGATTTCGCCGGTCGGGAGTGTTGAGAGTGCCATCGGTTTCACGAATTCACCGTTGCCCCGTCCTTTTCTACCGAAACTACCAAGCGATTTCCCCATCGGATCAAACTTCACAATACGGTGGTTACCGGTATCTGCGATAAGGACGTTTCCACGTCTATCAATCGCAATGTCTGCTGCATCCGTATCAAATTCACCTGCACCGGCACCGTACCTCCCGAAAGCGACCAACTTTTCGCCATCGGCACCGAATTTATGGACACGTCCGCGTTCCGCGTCTAAAATGTAGAGTTCATTTTCGGCATTGAGCGCGACGCGGAGCGCTCTGTCATGTCCTTTCGGTTGAATGCCAAAAGCAGTTTTCCCGTCTTCGTCAATGATAAAGTTCCCTACTAAAACAACTTTGGGATAGACATCCACTGGATCAACAAAGTAGGTGTCTAACAATTCACCGACTGGACTGAATTTATGGACACACGGTGTGAACATATAAATTTTGGGATCAGCGGTTTCAGCGATGTGATGCGCGGTCACATCGGCAACGTAGATGTTCCCAATGCTATCCACAGCGAGATGCCCCGGCTTTCGTAAAATATTGTCAGGCGATTCGGGTGCTTCGGGAAATTGAAATAGAAATTCTCCGGTTGCCGATAACTTTTGGATCAACCGGTTCTCGGTATCGCTGACATAGATGTGTTGTTTATCAAAGGCGAGGTGTATATCTTTGCTAAATCGTCCTTGCGTTGAACCTTTGCCCGCAAATTCACGCTCTAATTGGATAAAATCCACAGAGAAAGCGGAAGGTAACCCGATCCATAACGAACAAAAGATAAACAGAAGAGATAAGGGAACGGTATGTTTTTTCATAATTTTTTATAGTGATTACTTTACGATTGTAGGCTTCTATAGATTATCGAATAGACCGGTGTTGTCATGGATTTACAATCTGCTGTTGCTTCAGTGATTCAATTTCTCGTGCCAGTTCTTCGATGCGTCTGTCTTGTTCGCGATCCTTTCTGCTACGCCATGCTATAACGATTTGTGGGATACCTACAGCTACTATGATGATTGCCATCAGCCAAGTGATCTGTTTCTCAATCCCACCGACCCGTCCATCCAGCGAGGCAACATTCTGATTTATAGACGAGATTTCTGATTTTATAGACGAGATTTCTGATTTTATAGACGAGACTTCTGATTTTATAGACGAGACTTCTGATTTTATGGGATCGACTTCATCTTCAATCTCCTCTTTGATAATCGAGCGGATCTTATCAAAGTCTTGAACCGTTAATTCACTGAGAGCTGGCAAAGCGATTGCACAAAAGGTTATTGAGAAAAGCAGGAAAAAAATAATTTTCATTGCTGGATCTCCTTACATCTCTTGAAAGGTTCTTCGTTTCACAAAATATAATACGCGGTATCCACTTGAAATGTCAAGGTAAAACTTTCCAGCCGAATACCTAATCTGGCAAGATTCGATACCCCGTGCTAATCCCAGTAATCATACCGATAATCGCCCAGAGTCCAGCACACGTCATCTCTCCGAGAACCAGTCCGAGGAATATAGGTCTCGCCGTCCGGTACGCCTTCAATCCGCCATATTTCACAATGCTAAATTTCAATCCCCACCCCAAGAATATAGAGAACCAGAGTTTAAACGTCGCCCAAGAACTCAGCATCGTATAACCGAGTGGATGTAGGGGCCACCACACAAAGGTTTGACGCATCCACATTAAAAAGACCGTGAAGGCACTCCCGAATAGCATGAATCCGGTGTTCGTCCAATTCGTGCTTGTCTTCGGACTTGTCAGAAGACCTTCGAGTTGCCGCATAAACCAACTGCCACCAGTATAGGGTGCTCCGTGTGCATAACTAATTCTAATCGCGGAATAATAGGAGACCGCAAGCCCAATAACCATCGCAACTGCCATAGCGATAAGGAGTTGCCGCCGCTTGACACGTGCTTCGTCTGCGGCTTTTAACCCGTTCATGATGTTCGGCATCATAAATTCGCGTAAATCTAACGTGAGGCATACCGGATGCATCATTATTGAAGTCAATGTGGATGGATGAATTTTTGAGGTGCCGAGCGTCGTTAGGAAGAAACTTTGTGGCGAAAACGAAGGATTGATGAACGGAATACCGCCGTTGATCACCTGCCACGTCAGCACAATATACATCGCAAGTAAAAACAGCACGAAACCGAGCGCGAATATGAGAGACATACCCATCATGTGATTGAAAAACACCAGCACGCAGATACCACCGAGGAGTCCGAAGATTGTAACACTATGCGGGAGTGCTTCATCGGATGGACGGAACTGGAGCATGTTCTTAATGTGATGTCGCATCTTCCAGAGCGCGATCGCAACAAACGCCAGACACGCCCCCGCTTCTTGTGCCGCACTAAATGACTTACCTGTCCACTGCACACCGGGTCCCGAAGTGAGTTGAAAACCGAGCATTACCCCTAATAAGCATTGCAGTTTGTAAAACACGAAGAAGAACCATATACTGAACGATACCTCCAAGGTGAGCAGATAACTAAACCCTACCATCGACCAGAAGATAACAATCTGGAATGGACGCAAGGCGCTCCAAGGGCGTTCGACGAGGTATTGATTCAGCCAAAAATCACGTGGGATGTGGGGTGTGTTCGGAAAAAACGTATGCAAGCCGTTCATTGTATGCAGAAATACAGGAAACGCGAATCCGAACCAGAGCGCGCTGTTCTTAAAAAGCGGACCGAGGCTACCTCTGCCTTGTGCCGCCATCTCCACAGGCAGCTTAACGAGCGGAAAGGCACACCGCTCATACTCCACCCACTGTTTGCGGAGTAGCACCGACAGGCAGATCATCACAAAATAGACGACCAGTACATAAGCACTCCACGTCAAGATTGGGACTATCCACGCACCCCACGGCACCGATTCACCTGCGAATAACCCTTCAAAGAAGGACTGTGCTGCACCGTGATCTTGCACCACGCGCCAGTGTGGAATGTAGTGGTGAAATAGCGATTCCCAGTCGTTTTCTGGGGTGGCGAGGTATTTATAAGCCACCATCGGGCTGAGGGCGTAGCGCATCATTCCTGAAGACGGGATGCCTGCAGGGGCGAGCATGATACACCAAATCGTGACAAGCTCTCCGGATGAAAACGCTGACGCAGGACGCACTCGCTTCAAGAGGACATTGATACCTAAGACGAAAATCGTCAGGACGAAGAAGGGACCGACCGGAAAGTGTCCACCTGCGAGGAATATGTTGCGGATGACGTAATCGTTATAAGGCGCGAGGAGACATTCGGTAGTAGCACATGCTAAACCGATCAACACCGCACGCCATGTGAGGCTATCTCGGACTTGTTGCTGAATCAATGCGTCGCCTTTCAAACGGATTTCTACAAATTATCCCAATAACATAGCATACTATAACACAGTCCCCCATTTTTTACAGCATAATTTACAGAGCCATTCAATTGTCACATAATTCCGATTTGTCGCGTAAGGCACTTCCCTGTAGGAGCGAGTGTTTTTGCTTGGGGGTTTCTTGTCGCTCGCGATCCGTCCGCGAAAATGTCTGAAAAAACCGAAAACTGAATGGCTCTGGCATAATTTATTCCTTACTTAAGCGTGAATTGCGAGCTTAACTTTTTTCCAAAAAGCCGTGTTAAGTCTGTAGACGATATCTGTGTTTAATGATTTTAAGTTGTTATTTTTGCTTATATTTGGTAACTTTAAAAAACGCTCTGTAAAACATTTGGAGGCAAACATGAAAACCGGTTTAATGAAACTTCTACCTGTATTTCTTTGTATCACGCTTTTAGCATCTGGCTGTGGCTCCGATACCCCCGAAACTGATGAGACCGTCGTCACACCCACGGAACAAAAAAAGGTGCCGAGTTACTATCCCGATGCCATCGGTAACCGGTGGGTTTATCGAGAGGCGAACGGATTTGAATGGGAACGGACCGTTTCAGAAGAACGCGTTATTCAGGGACGAGTTTATCGCGTTTTTGACTACAATCCGCCCATTGAAGATGCACCTTTTGATTATCTAAAAACGCCATCCTATCGTGTCACACAAAATCGGGTGCTTTTCTTTGTAGGCGAAGAAATTAATCGCTATTTTGAAGTCGATTTCGCGGAGGCACTTGAAACAAGCGTATTTCCGGGGGAAAACATTGAAGTTAAAGTCCGGGCCATCTCAGCACACGAACTTATTTTCTTTCGTATCCCGCCGATCAGTAATTTCCAATGGGATGTCCTTGATCTGAAGGTCAAAGGGGATATTATCTTCTTGGATTTAGACGGCGCAAAACTGCCATTTGAGATACACCACCTCATCACTGGAGCGGTTATTGGTGGTGGCTCAGTCCAAACACCCGCTGGCAATTTTGAAACCACTGCCAAAATTCAATATAAGTCGCAAATCACCACAAGCATTTTGGACGAAGAGGAGACAACAGAAGAAACAACGGATACCGTCTGGCTCGCACCGGGTGTCGGCATCGTCAAGGTCGAAAATGAAGATCGGGTGGTTGAGTTAATTGAGTATTCCGTACAAGAAGAATTTTGAGCCTTTAGCGGAAGCACCTTGTTGTCGAGTTTCCCAACCCTTGACAGCAGCGCGCAATACATCAGAATAACCCGTTGACAGAATCCTTGAGCTATGCTATATTTCAAACAGACTACTAACTTTTGAGGAGATTATCGTGAAAGCGGCACAATTTTACGGCGGAAAAGACATAAGGGTCGAAACGGTAATAGACCCAACGCCTGAAGAGAATCAAATCCTCGTCCAAGTCGAAGCAGCAGGGATCTGTGGCAGCGATCTGCACGGGTACCATCACCCACCCGAGAAACCCTTATCCCCACGCATCGGCGGACACGAATTAGCAGGACTCGTTGTTGATACAGGTAGCGGTGTTACTGGGTATGAAAGGGGTGCACGTGTAGCGGTTGAACCGATTAGTCCGTGTAATAATTGCCCTGAGTGCTATAACGGCTACTATAATATCTGCGGGAATTTACGACACGGTGGCGGCGGTTTTGCGGAGTTTATGGTCGCTCGGAACGCGAACGTGTACGCATTACCAGAAAGTGTCTCCCCTGAGGGTGGCGCATTGGCAGAGGTCTACGCAGTAGCCGTACATGCCGTCAATAGAGCGATGGTATCGCCAGGGGACCGTGTTGCCATTATCGGGAGCGGTCCCGTCGGATTAACGATTGCCCAAGTTGCAGACATCGCAGGAGCAACCTCTATCGCTATGTTAGGGAAACCAGATGGACCCATACAGATCGCTCACGATGCGGTCGGTGCTGTGCCTATCAATGTAGATAAGACGGATGCTGTGGAAGCGATCATGGACTGGAGCGACGGACGCGGGGCTGATGTCGTCTTTGAAGCGGTCGGCGGCACCGCAAATACACTGGAACAGGCGACAGAGATCGCAGCGAAACGCGGGCGTGTCTGCATGGTCGGTGGACATCGGACACCGCTCACCTTTTCGGAGCGGTTCGCACGGAGCCGGGAACTGACGGTCATCTGGTCCTTCTGTTACGGGAGACGTGGCGGGAAAACGGAGTTCCAAGTCGCTATAGACCTGCTCGCCGCGGGTAAACTGGATCCGAACCCGCTGGTCACACACCGGTTCGGCTTAGACGATATTAACGAAGCGTTTGCTGTCGCCGCGGGGCGCGATGAACACGGATCCGTCAAGGTTCTCGTGATGCCCAACAATTAAGGGAGACGAAATGGAAACACTTAAATTGCTTATATTTGTCGGGACAGAAGGTATCTATCACGATCATGCCGGAAACGGACAGTTCTTGACATCAATGCTTAACGATACCGACGACATAGAAGCCGATTTTTCGCAAGACTACGATGTGCTTGCAGACGGACTCAAAGGATATGATACCGTACTTTTTTATACGGATGTCGGGGAACTCACGGAGGCACAAGAATCGGGGTTACTCAACTATATCCGAGCGGGTGGTGGATTCTTCGGGCTACATACCGCAGCCGCTTCGTTCAGGGAATCCGAAGGCTACCACGGCATGCTTAACGGGTTCTTTAACGGACATAGTCCGTATATGGATTTCACCGTTAATGTGAGCGACCCGAATCATCCGATTACAGAGGGGTTATCCGATTTTGGAGCGACAGATGAGCTCTATTACCTGAAGCACAATCCTGACGCATCACACCATCTGATGCATGCGTATGACCATACGAAAGATGAAACGCATGTCATGGCATTTCACCATACGTATGGCGAGGGTAGAGTCTTCTACTTCGCGCTCGGACACGATATAGCGGTGCTTGAGAATCCGAGTTTTCAGACGGTCATCCACCGCGGCGCACTCTGGGCAGGCAATCGGCTTTAGACTCTATCTGCAGTTTATTTTTCTCAGTCTATCACAAATCCACCGGAACGTACAACTAAATCATCATCTAATGCAACCTTTTGCCTTGGCATACGCGTTATAATAGTATGAAGCCTCTATTTTTATTTTAGGGGCGTTATCTGGTGGTAGTCTATTACGGGTTAACCCAAGTTGCTACTCACAGATCTTCGGCGTTTTAATGAGGGTTTCAATCACTTTCCCCACCCCAGAGGGATGATATGTCTATAGAGATGGTATATTTAACGTCTTGCACTCCAGCGGAGTGCTATGTAAATAAAAAGGTAGCAACTTACGTTACGGGGTAACCGATTGTAAAAAGGAATTGCACATCTAAGGGCGGCATATTAACTTTTGACTTGACATTTTTTGTTAGATTTTTTACCATGATTACAGAATGGTTAAATCAATGCCGAATTCCCGATCTATAACCCAACTTGCAGCTTATTGGAAACGAAATGGGCTCAGCACGCGCGCCAGTTATGTTCTCGCCAAAGCTGGTGTATCGGAAACACAGTTAGTAGCGTACCGTGAAATGTCGGCACTCTTATGTTTGAAAAACTGCGGCTCCGAAACCGCCAAAGAAATCTGGGATTTTATGGCAAATTCTGAGCGAGAAGTGAAAGAGGTAAAGTTTGAAGACCTCATCCCAAACTAAGTTTATGCCTGTAACGCCAAACGAGATTCAACCTGTAACGATCCGTTATGCCCGCGAAACAGATGTAGCGGGGGCAAAAGATCTCGCTGACCGGCATCGGGTGGAATTAGGCTTTGTTCGGACATCGGTACTACACGAAGCGCAACAAAAGAAATGGCTTCTCGTCGCTGTTCGAGATGAACAGATCATCGGTTTCGCCAATTTTCGTATTCGGCAGGATAAAAACGCAACCCTTTACGATATTGTTATTGACGAACCCTATCGTAAGCAGAAAATCGGAAAACGACTTGTCCAAAGGTTAACGTGGTTAGTGAACATAGCTGGAGGCGAACATATTCGACTCAAGTGTCCCCAATCACTCCCCGCAAACGCGTTTTACAAGAAACTGCAATTTACACGGACAGATACCGAAATAGGAAAAAAACGACCTTTAAACGTATGGCACTACTTCCTCAAACCATTGCCCCGGCGGTTTGAATTCCATGAGAACAATGGTGGGTTTTTACACAGTCCACCAGAGCATTCCCCACATTTCTTTGCTTCTGCGACAATTGCCCCTGGAGAAATACGAAAGATCTACGAGCTCTGGCATACGCATGCCCACGATTTTGAATGGCCCCGAGGCACACCAAATCCGTTCCAACGGTTGTTAATTTCACCCGTACTTGCCAGCCCTTCAACACTCGCGTTTGTGCGTGAACTTAAACGGAGCGGTGAAACAGAAGAGGTAATGTTTGACTCTGGAGGCTTTTTTGTCCAAAAAGGGGATATTACCTACAACGAACTCTATTCAAAATTACGCGAGATTTACCATATAGAAGACTGGGCGGACATCTACATTCTACCAGACAATCCACCATTGAGTAAGGATTCTATGTCTGATGCTGAGGATAAAATCAGACAGACGGTTGATGGAATTGTATCTTTTGCTTACCAACTTCCCGTTGAAATCCGTAAAAATGTGATGCCAGTAATCCATGCGAAACAGGCGGCACATCTAGAGTATTGTTTACAAAACTATGAGCCTTTAATGGCGGACTCACACCGTATCGGTTTCGGATCTTTTCCAACCATGGGGGCCACGAATTCAATTAACCGGGTCAATGCGGATGTGTTACGCTTGCTTGATGATTTAGTCCCCCGACTCAATGGGAGTCGACTTCACAGTTTTGGAATTTCAACGCCCCCTGCAGTTTTCTGTTTAGCAAAGGTGGGTGTAGAGACCTTTGACTCCAACGGCTGGATGCGTTCAGGCGGATATGGAAAAATTTTTTTCCCTTTTACTTTTGGGCGAATGGTTGACTGTAAGGCCCGTGGTTACGTTCGGGTACATTCAGATGAATTGGAGCCAATAAAATTAGATACGGGTCACCGCTGCCCATTCTGTGAATCTTTTAACGATATTTCAGATGGAAGTGGGCGATGGCACCGAATTATGCATAATCTAACGGTCATGACTGAATTGGAAGTGTACCACCGCAAACCACAGTGGGAAATTCTAAAAGAACATTCAGGGAACTATTATCGAATGCTGAAAGCGGCCTCAGTGCCAGTTTTCGGAGAAAAATAATTAAGGTGAAAATGGCACGAATACATATTCTTAGAGGTTTTTCAGATTTAGATGGGGCGTTGTGGGTATTGAAATATCATCCAGAACTTCGTACTCGTTCCGAAATCGTTGCTACTATACTTGAAAATGGCCTTATTGTAAGTGATAGAACTCGATTTGAGATTTTGCAGTTACTCCAGGAATGGGGAATTGCAGAATCCAACGGGTACCAGCTTACTCTGAAAGGAAAGCATTTTTATTCTCTGTGGGAAATGAAACCCGAAATTGCTATTGATGTCCTACATGGATTACAATATAATTTGTGGACCAAACACGTTCCTGACCAAAACCAGGCATCGTGGGCTTACCAGAGAGTCTGTGATTATCTTTGGGAGTATCAGATTTTGCCCGAATCAGAGAATGATCTAACTGCTTACGTCTATGAAATGCGCGAGGAATTAGATGAAAACCTTGGTAATATCGCGAATGCGTTTAGTAGTAAATCTGTCAAGGGTGCTTACGACTGGCTTTTACCACTGGATCCTCCTGTACTTAAGAATGTTAGTGAAACATCAACCGGTAGAAGGAATTTTCGGAGAGCAAGTTTTACGCGCCGTACGCATTGTGCGTCCGCTCTGTTTCTTATGGGGCTGAGTTGGGTTAGCCGAGAAAGCGAAATTGGGTTCGGTGAATTAGTTGAGTTGACCGATGAACGTAGAATTGATGTGTGCCGTTTCTGCCTCATTGAAGAAAGTAGTTTTGACATTATGCTTAATCAAGCTCTTACCCGTTTTGATTTTCTGTCAATGCAGCGAATCGGAAGACTTTTCGTCATCATTCAACGTGAACCGCAAATTGCCGATTTTTAGTTTGAGGAGCTTCGCCTATGCCGTTAGCAGATATTATTGAAAAAGATCAAACACTTTATACGCCTTCAGCTCAGGAAATAGCAGACTCGCCCCAGGAATATGCAGACAAATTTAGGTTCCACGTCGCTACCTACGTTACCATCAAGGATATACAGTCAAAGTGGGAGGCAACTTTGGGAAATCTGCTCAAAGGCAGGTCCGCTACGGGGCTCATCTATGCCGATACCGGTTATGGCAAAACATCTACGGGAGCATCGTTGTGGCATTTCGCTGAATCAAAAGGGATCGTAACCGTGCCGCCGTTCCGCTGGAATAGTTTTGCCGATCTACTTACCGCAACACATGGATGGGTTCGTTATCGCTTAGAAGATACACGCCCTGATCTAATTCCGAACCTTGAAGAGAAATATAGGGAAGTGATTGCGATTGGTGAAAAAGTTTTAGCACAACGGATGAGTCATGAGAAACATTTATCTATCGCGCAAGCACAAGAAGCGACTGAATTTTTCAAGTCAGCAGGGCGGTTAAAAGAAGAGTTATCACCACGGGATCTCTTAAACTACCTTCGTTTTACAACTCAATTAGTTTTGGATTCAGGATACCAGGGAATTCTTATTCTACCAGATGAATTTCAGCTCTTTAAGGAGAATCTGGATACTACCCAAAACCTTTCAAATCTTAAGGACTTTATCTTTGAACTTCAGGGCGGGGAGGCCTCTCCTATCGGTTGTATCGTTTTCACGTACAATGAAACATTTGCAAGTATTAAGGAGAGTGAATACAATTATTTACTTGCTCGATTTGCTGAACCTTCAGGAAACCTTATTAATTTGGAGGCACTTTACGGAGAAACCGAATTTGCTAAGTACTTGTGGGAGAAACTTTCAGATTTACGACATTTGTCTGCTGCTGAAAGCACAGCAATTGATAATGACGTTTTAGAGGCACTCGGACAGTTTTTGCGGCATACCCGCTCGAGATCGCTCTTCAGCGGTCCCCGGTCAGTGGTTCAGACGTTCAGACAAGCTGCACGTTACTACGCCGAGAACAATTCTCCCTATTCTCTCTTAGATTTTTGTAAAGACTATCTCGACGGCACAATTACCTACAGTGGGCAACATACCGATGCAGCCAACTTGCATACACAGATAATGGAATTGCCTAACGTCGACACACCGGCAAAACAAAATATTGTCAAATTACTTTGTGTGCATCCGATGGGTGTTCCGATGGAGGTATTTCAAAGATATGCAGATGGACTCCCCAATCCAGATAGACTTGCCTTTACGGATAGTTTATTGCCGGAATATGTTACCAATTTAGAAACAGGACCAGCTTTGGTATGTTATCGTCCCGACTTAAGTGGTATAGATAAACTCAACGAAATTCTGAAACGTCTCAAACCTTTTAATCGAGGATCTAGCGAGGTACACCAAGGGGCTGTACGTGCTTTTCAAAAACATCTGCTCCCTGAAATTTTTAAATTTCGTACACAGGGGACATCTTTTGGTTTGACGCGTATCCGTGAGCATGAAGATAATCTTGATTCTAACAATATTTATTTACTGGAATCAACGGTTACCCTCCCAACGTTGCCTAATTATCCGAATAGAACGTTAACGGTCCACATTGGTACAGAAGGAATGTCCTCACCTTCTCACACCCAGTTGTCGGTGCAGCTGATTTTAGATACGACTGGAGAGGTCCAGAACATCTGTCATGTCTCTGAACGTGGACTGGAGTTTCAATTTAATATCCAACGCCCTATTGATTCACAACGGATTCCGAAAGAGATTATTAGATTGGGAGATTTGTTCAGTCCAGACAGTGTGACACCGCTGCTTCTACTCTCTGTCTTGGATTTTTTTGATAAAGAATCAACAACTTCTCTTGTGAAAGGGGCTGAACAAGAAATCCAAGCTGAATCTCTAACAACTGACATTAAAGGTGAGCTTATCCGTTACTTCTTCTCACGAGAAGTCAAGGAGAGTGCGGTTTCTTCCGCAGCCGACCTTGCCACTGTCCCCGCTGGTAAAGGTTTTGTTGAAGACGCGTTAAAAAGTCTAATTCCAAAACGTTTTCCACACTACCATGCCGCTGCAACTGCTAAAGGGTGGGAGAATCAGCTCGGAAAATATCAAGATGCCCTTGGCAAATTTCCCACGCTTAGCATCAGACGTGGCAAGACTCCAACTAAAGACGGCCCTAAATTATTTAATATGGGACAGGTTGCTTTTGATAACCTCGTCTCTGGTGTAGCTCGCGATCTGCTGAAAGTTGAACAAGACTCAAACCGTGGAGGCGAACCAAATATCTATTTCGTCCTCCATCCTTTTGAAGAATTGGTGCTTGAACGACTTGAAAATTCGGATGATACCTTGACAGTTGATGGAAAATCTGCGAACTCGGTCCAACTTCCAAAAGTCTATGAGGAAGGGAAACAGATCGGTTATCTTGACGAAGAGGTAGAACGATTAATGGAGATCCTCAAAGCGCGCGGAATGGTGGACATCAAAAGGGATGGGGGCATTGATTATCTCTATTTGGTTGAAACATCTATCAATTTTGCCGAATTGCAAGCCAAGTTAGCGAACTTAGAGGTGATTGTCGCTTTGGCAAACTCAAACGGTTTTCAGTATCAGTGTGACAATCTATCGGCAGCACAAGGATTAACTGTGACTCTCGGAATTCAAAACGACGAAGTCATGAAGGATACTTTGCGGCAAGAGCTGAATTCTGCTGATACGAACTTAAAAAACGAGTGTGCAAAATGGATCGGAAAAGGGCAAAACGACCTCAAACAGAAGATTCATGAATTAGGAACGCTACGTTGTGAGGTGCCACCAATATTAAAACAGCCGACAGGCCATCCGCTTACAGAATTTTCTCGTATTCTCTTTCAAAGTATCCGGCCCGATGTTGAAACTGCCTATACCAAAATTAACCAGCACATTCAAAAGATGCAGACACAAGTTAACGATACTTGTAATAAAGAGATTAGAATGTATCAAGCGGATATGACACCGAAAAGTGCGATTGAAACCGCTGAACGTTTGAGGACCGCCTGGACTCAAACTGATGAAAAGATTAATCAGATTAGACAGGATGGAGAGAACGCTAAACAACTTTTCAGTTACTTTGAACGGTGGCGAGTTTTAGCAGGTCAAGTGGAGCAGGCGATCCAATTGATGACTGAGAGTAAAGAAGATGCTGCCGTACAGAATTTGATTGAAAGATTTAATGATGTACAACGCAATATCCGACAACATCTCGCTGACAATCGTCTGAGTCTCAACGAGGCCTTGAGTAACCATGAGCATTTTAAAAAGCAGATTGAAAGTATTAATGCAGAATTCCATCAACTCCTAACCCGAAAAGAGGAGGCATTTATTACCTACCAAAGTAAAATCGAGGAGCAATTGCGGCGTTTACCTGATAATTCCCTACAACTTGTAGATTTCAACCCAATTGATGCTGACGGTTGTTACCGTAGAGTTAGAGAAAATGCCGTCACGGTATTGGAAGGTGTAGTTGACGGTGTGCGGAAGGAAAGCGAGATCAGGAAAAGAGAGCTTCTTAAACCCATCGAGGTTTTTACTGTTGTTCCTGAGTCGCTCAAAAATGAGGCAGAGCAATTATATGAAGACATTGAAAAACTCGTAAACGAATTTCAGGATATCCGCCATAGCTTTACACCTGAAGCGGTGGCTCATGAAAAATTGTCCGAATGGGTTGAACAACTCCTTTCAAAACTCGGGACTGGACGCAATATTTCTGATAGGCGTAAACAGCTTGAACGCAAACTAGATACGTTAGTTCCGAATCCAAGCGAAAGAGCACAGATGTTACAAGAGGCATTGAAAGACCAAATGGATTTTACTGAACTGATTGTCCAACTCCTGAGTGAAAATGTCTTTCATTCAACGAAAGAGATTCTGGAATGTTTGGAAGAGTTGTACCAAGCAAATTTGGTGAACTTAACAGTGTATAAAAAATGAATTGGCTCACTAATCACAAAAGGTTGTCACGTTTAGCGGAAACTGATGAGACGCTAACCCCTTCACAGTTATCGGCACGAGATGTACTTCTTGATACCATTCACGCAGAGGAAACGCGTATCAACCTTTGGGGAGGCCCTGGAACTGGCAAAACCTTTTTAGCACACTATCTACATCACCGCGCCGATGTGATATATTTTTCATATCAACACCATTATGATAGACGGGTTTCACAACATTCTGTTGTTGCTATAGATAATGCCCCGTATATACGCCAAGAAGCGCGCGGTCTCTATGATAGTATTCGCTGGGGAGATAAGGATTACAAAGGACCAAAAGTTATCTTGATCACTAGAAAGCCTATAGCGGATGCCGTGCGTCGGATTGAACTAACGTTGACAGATACCGACATCGTCCATATAGAAAACATCATACGCCAGCAATTTGGTGAATCTGATTTTGAATCCTTCAGTCAGTATGATCGCCAACCTTCCGGGCTGTGGTGGTATGTCAAAAACCTTTGTTGTAGCATAGACTGTTAGTCTGTGTGCCTATGCGTCCGCAAACGAACAGTTTACCGCGGAAAACTCAGGCTCCATTACTAAAATCTCATAGATAGCAACTTGCGTTGTTATTACGGTGCCTACACATAAGTGGATCTATTTCTTAAGCTAAATAGCCCTACCCAATCCGCAGGACGATTCAGTTTTCGGTTTTGATTTTCGTTTACAAGTGTTAACATTTCTTCACAGGATCGCGAGCACAGCTCGCTCCTACAGGGAAATTATATTCACATAACTAAAGCAAATATTTAAAACTAAATGCTCCTGACCCAATCCGTTTATAACATTGACAAATCCCAAAAAAGGGATTAAAATTATTAAAAATCGGTTCTGTCTATAGAGATGAAAAAAGGAACCTATGACTGAAGGAAAATCAGGTAAAAACTGGCGCGAGATTGTAACGCCAGAATGGTCGCTTGCTATTTTAGTCCATGTAATTGTCTTGGAGATACTGTATGTATTTCTCCTACTCAGACCTAACGGAGAAACCCTAAATACTATCATATTAAATACAAGCGCGGCCTTACCCATTTTTACATTTGTCGCCGTGATTCTCATGGAAATATGGGAAGTTGCTTGGGAGGTTATCATGTTAGTGAAAAGACTTTTTGAAAAGCTCGAGCACCGGAGGCTCGAAAAAGCGCGTTTAGAAGGATTAGCTGAGGGCTTATCCGAAGCACAGAAAAAACATGCAGAATGGGTGGAATGGGCTAAAAACGGTCAGGATAAACCGCAACCCAAACCCCCAAAAGCTCCAGAGACGGATGGTTAGGTAGGCACACTCTCTGATCCCGAGCACGGAGGATAGACTGAAATGGCACAGCAATTGTGCACAATCCCCCGCATAACTGAAATCCCAGAAAACTATCGTGCTTTGTGGAAACTTTGTCTTACCGATGTTTGGTGTCCAGCATCGCTTGAGGAGTGGCGGACAGGAATCGATTCACCTCGCGAAATTAACGCTGATTCAATACTTTTTCTGAATTTATCGCCTTCAGACCGAGAAGAATTGACGCAGGTTTTCGGCTTTCCAACAGTTGAATTTCCTGCACTTCCATCAATAGAACAGGTCAATGCAGCATTACCAAATCGTTTTGAGACAGCTAATTTATTCAAACAGTCTGAAGTGGCTACGGAAATTGAGGAACGTATCAGTCGTGAGTTACCGCAGATAGCAGTTCTACTTGTTTTCGATGGTTTATCCTTTTATGATGTCGTAGATTGGAAACTACCGCAAGCGACACTGGAACCGTGCCTTGTAGATGGATTAAGTGTTACGGATAGTGCTATGCAACGACTCATCGGTTCACCTGTTTTAACACATGAACTTTTTGAACTGGGATATATCCGGCGGTTGGGATTTTCATATTGGGAGCGCGCAACAAACGTATTGACCGACGCGCTTTTTGCTGAGTTTCCACCGAACCAACTGCATCGCGTAACGACATTTGATGAGGTTTTGGAAAGACTTGGGGCATCAGAATGGCCGACGCACACCTATGTTCAGATTATCCGTTCAGGTCTAGACAGTGCTTGTCATTCACATCGAGAACGCCCAGATGTTTCCTCACTTCTTGAAGGTTTGAGGCAGGATATTTTGTCACTTCTTGCAGTCTTGCAGAAAACCGGAAAGTCATTTCGTCTCTTCATTACTGCCGACCATGGGATCCTTTGGTACGCTGACCAAGACGTCATTCCGTTGGCACAAGAGAAATTCAATGCACGGTATACTGAAGGATCTATTACACAAGGAGATAATCTACTAACGCTGAATACCGATGAGGGCACCTACACGGTTTTAACTGGCGACAAGGTTATCGCAAAACAACGTAAGGTGACAGAGTGGGGCTTTCACGGTGGAGTCTCAGCACAAGAATCATTAGTCCCATTTTGGGATGTCCGTCAATAAAGTGAGAGTAATTTATAATGGCTGAAGTGAATCTACGAGTCGGTACTGACTACGAAACTGAAGATATAGCGTATATCCGAGCAACTGGTTCTCGTGCCGTGTTTATCTGTGGGAAACGAGGTTCCGGAAAAAGTTACACACTCGGCGTGATTGTTGAAGAATTGTTCGCGCAGGAACGCGGAAAAGCCGTTCTGATTATTGCCGATCCAATGGGTATTTATCACACGATGGTTTCAGCGAACGAAAGCCAATCGGATGAAGTGCGACAGGCGGGATTGCTGACCGAAGGATTTCCTGTCCGCTTGATTGTTCCGGGTGATCCACTCGCCTGTTTCGGAGACGCTCAAATAGTTAACAGGCTACAAACGAACGGCGTTGAGGTAACATCGCTCTGGATTAACGCGCATGATCTATCGGCAGATGCATGGTGTGAATTGTTTGATTTGGAAATCAACAATGCTATGGGGATAGCAATGTGGCGGGCGGTGGATACCCTCCATGAAACTCATGAACATTTCAATATTTCAGATATCCTTGCAAGTCTCCGTAAAGATACACGAGCAAAGAGTACAACTGTAGAGGCATTGGAAAATCGCTTGACAGCTGCCCAAAGATGGGGATTTTTCTCTGAAGAATCAACCGACTTAACTGATGTATTTTCGCTGGAACACATTAACGTCTTAGATTTGAGTGTTGTTGATGCGGGGACAAAAGGATTGCGAAACTTGGTCTTAGATATTGTTGCGCGGCGGTTGTTTACAGAACGAACACGGATGCGTCGTCGCGAAGAATTTGGAATGGAAACAAGTCTGCCTCGAGTTTGGATGGCGATTGACGAAGCGCATCAGTTTGTTCCTCAAAGTAGGGCATCTTTGTGTAAAGAGATGTTAATCCGTTGGGTTAAAGAGGGGCGGCAGCCGGGACTGAGCCTTATTGTTGCTACCCAACAACCCTCTGCAATTGATTCTGAATTGCTTTCCCAGTGCGACTTGATTATGGCACATAAAATTACAACGTGGGACGATATCAATGCACTTGATCGATTGAGTGCAACATACATGGAAGGCGATTTGAAGGGATATATTCGACAACTTAACCGTCGTGGTGAGGCACTTCTGGTTGACGATGAGACCGAGTCAGTTGATACAATTCGCGTCCGCCCGCGGCGCAGTGCGCATGGCGGGGCTGAAATTCAGGAAAAAACAGCGAGTCGCTCCTTTTTCTAATAGGCTATCTGTAGACAGTCAGTAAAAGGGTGAATGCGGAATCTACCCTTACATTGGCACTACACCATCTCACGCGCAGGATAGTGCTTGTCACCCGGTGATACATCCGTCGGATCGTTCAGCACAGCCGTTTCCGGTGGTACCATAATCTGGTTCTCGTTCACCGGATCATCAGTCTCTGTGCGCCATTGTGCTAAACGGTTTCGCATCTCTGCCAAGACCTCCGCATAATTAGGATCCCCGGCAAGGTTATGCGCCTCCGACGCATCGAATACGACATCGTACAACCGCTCCGATTCAACTGGATCATCACCCCAACCGTGCGCCATCATAAAAGTTTTACTGATGCTATCGTCGCAGTTCGGCAGTGCCCACTTCTCCGCGTTGTCATAACGTCGTATATATTTCCACCGCTTCGTTCGGACGGCACGCTGCGGTTCGTAACAGCAGTGATAGTTGACTTCAGCGAAGATGGCATCGCGGACATCGTCTGCCTCGCCGCTAACCAAGGGTAAAAGTGAAGTGCCTTGTAACCATGCGGGCGCTTCGATCCCTACTAATTCACAGATCGTCGGGAACAGGTCAATTTGGCTCACCAACCCATCCACAACTTGCCCGCCACCGAAACCACCGGGACCGCGGACAATCAGCATTACACCGATACCGTGATCGCTCAGATGGCATTTCATTCGAGGGAAAGCAAGCCCGTGATCGGTCGTGCAGATTACAAGCGTGTTTTCAGCGATTCCATTTTCCTCAAGTGCGTTAAAAACTATGCCCATCTTCTCGTCCAGTCTACGGGCTGAATCTATATATTCTGCCATATCTTGTCGGGTGACAGGCGTATCCGGGAAGGGTGCTGGCGGTTTCACATAGCGCGGATCTGTTTTCGGTTCACCCTCTGGCTGCGGGTCAAACCCTTTTCCACGTCGATGCGTCTCTCCGAAACCGATATCCAAGAAGAACGGCGCATCGCGGTTTTCAGCGATGAAGTCGCGTGCGCGTTCTTCCGCGCCTGCGGATCTGTTATTTTCCGCTAAAATCTGTTGGTAACCTGTTTCTTTGACATCTCGAACAACGTGTTGGAATCCTGCTAAGGCAGTGACATACCCGGCTTGATTTAAGGTATAAGTTATGAGATGCTCCGGTACGGGGAGGTTCCAACCACGGTTTGCCAACCCACCCATACCGCAGCTATGTGCCCACTGTCCAGTGAGGAGTGCGGCACGCGACGGTGAACAGGTAGGGTTCGCACAGAATGCGTTTCGGAACACCACACCTTCCTCCGCCAGTTCTTGTATGTTCGGTGTCGGAATCGCGTGTCCGTAGGGCTGTACATACCGCCCTGTATCGTGTGAATGAATATAGATTATATTTGGTTTGTTCATATTTTCATATTTTCAGTGCGTACAAAGCCTGTTATAGTAAAATCCGAAAATAAGTTTACAGTTCATCAGGGAACAAACACCCTACCACCGCTGGCGAGGATTGTATCCTCGCCATTTTATGAGTGTATAGGTAATTACGGGTTTTACTATAACAGATCAAGACGAATATGGTAGACAAAGACGACTAATATTACTTGATAGATAAGTTGAGTGTATAGTAAGACGTTAAAAAAGTCAAGAAATTTTTTATCAAAGTCCACTTTTTGAGGATGGCGTAATCACTAACGCCGCGGTATAGGTGGATTTGCCTTGTAAATCTCCGTTAGCAGGTTCATGGCGTGCAACGACTCTTCCTTGCCGTATTGCGGACACTGATGCAGACCGGCAGCGAGGCAGCGGTGAATCGCTTCGGCTTGGTACAGGAAACCGTGCTGATTTGGGGAGGCATTTCGCATGCGCACCGTTCTCGGTAACGGATACTCGAAGGTGTGTAACGGGGCAGGTGCGTTCCCTGTTCTATATTGCGAAGGCACGCCATTTGGTGGCGGTATTCGGATAGAGAGACGCGTCGGGCAGTGTGCCGGACGCTCAAGGGTAATCCGTCCTTTTGTGCCGACGAGTTCTGTCACTTCTGGTAACTCGGAATTACGGGGTGGGAAGGTCAATATTGCACACTTATCCTCACCAAATTCCACAATCGCACCGCGGGCATATCTACCCGTTGCGACAATTGATGTCGGCACTGCATCCGGACCAAAGCCGAGTGGGACAGCCTGAATCGTATAGATCGGATCGAAAAAGTCGGACTGCACGAGGACGACTTCACCGATGGTACCATTCTCAATTTCGGTTCGCGCATGTTCCACCGCAGGGAAGAAGCGAGTCCAGACCCCGTCCTGTAGCATCACACCTTTCTCTTCAGCAGCAGCATACATTTCCCGCGCCTCAGAGAGATTCTCAGCGAACGGTTTTTCGCACAAAACGTGTTTGCCAGCTGCAATCGCGAGAAGGGTATGCGCCTTGTGCAGTCGGTTAATCGTGCCAATGTATACAATATCCACGTCGTCGGCTGCGACCATTTCTGTGTAGTTGCCGTAGGCGGTAGCGACCCCATATTGCCTTGCGAATTCTTTCGCTCGATTGAGTTCGCGTGCTGCCACAGCCGTTACAGTCGCGCCTTCGCAGGCGTGTAAAGCCTCTACCCACATCCCTGAAATCCTACCCGCACCGAGGATGCCCCAACGTAACGGAAAAGCGACATCTGCAGCGTTTGTAAGACCCCGGCGAATGTCCAGCGGTGTTGAAGGAGATATATTGTTTGTCATAACGATCCATCTTAAAGTCCCCCTGATAAGGGGGATTTAGGGGGTTAGAGAACTAAAATATCAACATTTTTGGTGAAATATATCACTTTTCTTTTGGATGCAATTTGCGTAAGACCTGAATCCCTATTTCCACGGATCAAGAACAACTTTTCCGCAGTCATGTGTACACTGCAACGTCCATGCCTCCTGAATCTGGCGCATAGCGAAGGCGTGTGTGATGAATGTATCCAGCTGCGCTTTCATCTGTGTAATCATCCGTATCATGGCAGGTGTGCTTGCAAGGTCGTAATGCCGCGTGCCGTGTAATGTCAAGCCTTTATTGATAATCTCACCACCCTGAATTGTCACTTCACCGATACCACCGATCAATGAGATATGTCCTTTTGGACGTGTTGCCTTAATTAATAATTGGAGTGCTGCGGCAGCCGCTGAGCACTCTATACCTTTATCTGGACCTCTGCCATCGGTCAAATCCCGAATCTGATCGGCGGCATCCTCATCTTGTGGATTGACAACTTCGGCTGCACCGAGTTTTTTCGCGAGGGCTGCACGATACGGGTGACTTTCAACAGCGATGACGCGTGCACCTCTATACACAGCATTAATCACACCACCAAGCCCAATAGGTCCCATCCCCGCGATTAGGACGGTATCAAGCGCGTTGACATTCATTAACCGCATGGCATTAAACGTCGATCCAAGCCCACAACACGCCATTCCGGCGTGATGATAGGAGAGATCTTCTGGAATAGGCACTAACTGCCAGTCTTTTTTAAGGATGTACTGCGCAAAAGTTGTTGTCACGCCAGTCTGTTCGGGAATGTTTGGGGGCTTATGATCGTCCTGGCAGTGGGCATATTCGCCTGTCAGGCAGAGGGAACACTTTCCACAGGGGTAATGTGGCATCACGACAACGCGGTCGCCTACCTTGACGGTCCCTTCTTGTGCGATTTCTACCACTTCACCAGCGGCTTCATGTCCGAAACTCTCGCTCGTCCCTTCATTTTTGAAGCCTTTGTATTCCGTACACATAGGTGCTGAATGAATTTTAACGACGACGAACTCACCTTTCGCAACTGGGTCCGGTTTGTCAATTAAGCCAGCACTTTCGGGACCGAATTTTGCAACAACTTTCATGAGGATCTCCGCTTTTTTGTCGGGGTTTGCTTCCGACGACTGTGTTCCGACTGACCGATATTCTTTCGTGTATCAAAATGGGCTACCGTGTTTATGGAAACCATTGGCAACAGCTAACACGACCAAAGCAATCATCGCCAGTCCGAAAAGCCCGAGCGCGACGTAAAGATCGAGGTTCCCTTGGAAAGCGAAACTTTTTTCCAGACGTTCATTTCCGGATTGCCGAGCCTTTTTCGTTAGTACCTGCTTATCATAAGTTGTCAGTTTCTGATCGCCCGGGGATGCGAGTGCTGCCCGTTGGTCGAGAAACCGTTGAATCCGCCATGATTGCCACTTCCGCAATAAGAATCGGCACAAGATAACAGTGCCAGTGGTCGCGAATAGAACTATTGCTCCGATACACCAATCTGTCAAAGGCAGATGCCAAGGTAGATGCTTACCATCCATGATTTTTTCCTTTAAAGAACGCGACTATAGCGTTTTCTCAAAGCCCCCCTGATAAGGGGGATTTAGGGGGTTAAATTCTCAAAGTCCCCCTGATAAGGGGCGGGGAATGCCCATAAGGCATTCGTACCGTTGATTCTTTAGGGGTTAAAAATATGAGATACCGCTTTTGTGCGTCCAAATGTCCAATATTTGCTCAGTTTGCGTAAGTCCTAAAATAATTGACCTATTACGAAATTATAGCAAATTTCGGGGCGTAAATCTAATTAAATCCGTCAATTAAATGACTCGAAAAGAAAATAGATTCCACTTGACATTGCGCGTCCCTTATAATAAAATAGAGCCAAATTGATGCCTCAACGCGCTGTGTCAGTTATGTCATTAAGTTGTATGCAACTATTCAAATATACCTTCACGCTTCTCATATTTCTCTACATCCTGCCTGCGATGGGTACGCCACGGTTTCATCCCGAAGCGGCGCGGTTGTATGACGCAGGGGTGCGCGCACTCACACATGGAGAAAAGGAAAAAGCGAGAACTAATTTAGAAAAGGCAGTCGAACTTGATGGATCGATAGCCGATGCCCACTGCGTTTTGGGAATGATTTATAAAGGTGCCGAGGAAGTGCATGCCGCAGCTGAAGCGTTTCAACGGGCAACAATCGCCGATGAAAACTATATTGAGGCGTATTGTGAGTTGGGTGATATACTGCTCATCCACTTAGGCGACTCCGCACAGGCGATACAAGTTCTACAGCAGGCAATAGCGATGGATGCCGACCATGCGCGTGCGAGGACCCTATTAGGCATCGCCTATTTTCGTGATAATCGAACCGATGCTGCCGTTAGTGAACTTCAACATGCTATTAAACTTGATCCGACTTTAAAGACAGCACATTACACGCTCGGTACGGCTTTGCTTCAGAAGGAGGCGTGGCAATCCGCTATTGATACTTTCAAAGAACTGATTGAAATTGATCCATTCCACGCAAAGGCACACTTTAGTTTAGGCACAACGTACCGTCGTATCGGTGAAATGGAAGCGGCGCAGGAGAATTTACAACGTTTTGAAGTGCTGTCTATTGAAGAAGAAAAGCTGACACATCTCAGAAAATTCGTGCAACAAAACCCTACGAATGCCGAAGCGTGGTACCGGCTCGGCAGACGCCAACTGAAGCGGGAATTATGGCAGGATGCAACACAATCTTTGGAACGTTACGTCACACTTGCACCACAAGAGACCCGTGGTTATGAAGCACTCGGTTATGTCCAGTTTCGGCGGCAGAATTATCCACAGGCGAAAACAATGTATGAGAAGGTAATTGCACATAAGCCGAATGTCGCTACTTACCGGAACAGTCTCGGTGGGGTTTATTTGATGTTGGAAGATTATACTGAAGCGATTGAGCAATACCAAACTGCCATCCACTTACAACCAACGGAACCGCGTTTTTATCTCAATCTTTCTAAGGCTTACGAACTTGCTGGTGCCCCCGCGGAAGCCGCGAAGATCTATCAAGAATATGAGCGTCTTACGTCAAAATCCAAGTAAAAATAAAATTATCATAGAAATGGGTCCGCGTAGCTGCCCGTTTATAGGGTTCCTCATCCTGCTTTCCGCAGTTATAGGGTTCTTACCTTGTGCGTTGGCTGAACCTGAGTTCTGTCTCATCCCTGCTGGCACCTTTACGATGGGGAGTGATGACAATCTCCCGAATGAAGCACCGGCACATAAAATCTATCTGGATGCCTACTATATCGGTAAAACTGAGGTCACTAACGCCGAGTATTATCCGTTTTGGCTTGAAAGCGGTGGCACCGATAGTGAATATACGCCTATCAGTTATGGTGGCGAGTTCGGTACGTGGCCCGAGATTTCAAAAACGAAGCCCGACCATCCTGTTATCGGTATTCCGTGGGATGCTGCTGTTGCCTATGCGGCGTGGCGAGGTATGCGGTTGCCTACCGAAGCAGAATGGGAAAAAGCTGCACGGGGAACGAATGCTAAGCGGTGGCCCTGGGGGAATACCTTCACACAACGCATCAAAGGGACGACTGTCCACGCGAACGTTTGGCAACAGTCAGGTGCACAATTGCAACCGGTTGGCAATTATCCTACAGGGGTAAGTCCTTACGGCGCACACGATATGGCAGGTAATGTCTGGGAATGGGTGGCAGACTGGTATTCAGAAACCTTCTACTACCGTAGTCCTGATCGAAACCCGAAGGGACCCGCGGTCGGTAGTCACCGTATTGTGAAAGGCGGTTCGTGGTTGAACCCGGAAACATTCGCAAGGTGCGCCACGCGATTCGGTCAGCACCCCGCAATCGGCACGAGTTTTATCGGATTCCGTCTCGCGAAAGATGCTACGCCCGCGTATGAAAAATAAGAATATATTCCTATTCATAATTCTCCTCATATATCCTTTGTTCTCCGCTGCAGCGATCCAATTCGTTGATGTAACCGAAGAAGCAGGCATTAATTTTCATCACATTAATGGCGCAGAAGGCGCGTTTCATCTACCTGAAACCCTCGGTGCTGGTGGTGCTTTCTTTGATGCAGACAATGACGGATTTCTTGATATCTATCTCGTCAATAGTGGCTACTGGGACAAACCGGCGGTTAGTGCCCTCTATCGAAACAATCGTGATGGAACTTTTACGGACATCACAACGGCTGCAAGGGTGGAAAACCGAGGCAACTACGGACAAGGGGCGGCGTGTGCAGATTACAACAACGATGGGAACGTCGATCTTTATGTAACCAATTTCGGTGCGAATGTTCTCTACCGAAACAACGGTGATGGCACATTTACTGATGTTACAATGTCCGCAGGTGTCGGTGATCCCGGATGGAGTAGCAGTGCCTGTTTTTTGGATTACAACGCTGACGGATACCTTGACTTATTCGTTGTCAACTATCTTGTATATTCGCTTGATGTTCCGTATCTGCCGTGTGGGGAAGATGGGATACAGACCTATTGCCATCCTTCACTATTTGAGGGTGCCCCTGACACACTCTATCGTAATAACGGTGACGGGACGTTTACGGATGTCAGTCAAGCGGCGGGTGTTGGCGGCATTGGCGGTATGTTTCACGGAAAGGGATTAGGGGTCGTTTCGGCAGACTTCAATAACGACGGCACGCCCGATCTTTACGTTGCCAACGACGATACCCGAAACGATTTTTTTTATAATAACGGTGACGGCACATTCAGTGAGATCTCGCTACTCGCTGGATGTGCTTACAGTTTCAACGGCATAGCACAAGCGGGTATGGGGGTTGCTGTTGCGGACTACAACGCTGACAGTTGGTTCGATATCTTTGTTACAAACCTTTCTTATGAGACTAATGCGCTCTATCGCAACAACGGCGATGGCACCTTTACGGACGTAATTTATGAGGTACATCTCGGTAAAGAGAGTTTTCTATTCGTCGGGTTCGGTACAGGGTTCTTTGATGCTGATAATGATGGATGGCAAGATATTTTTATTGTCAATGGACATATCCTCGATAACATTGAGGACACACACGATGTTCTGACGTATCGCCAACCCGATCAACTGTTCCGTAATAAGGGAGATGGCACGTTTCAGGAGGTCTCAGAAAGCGCAGGTGTCTATTTTCAACGTGCTGCGGTGAGTAGAGGCGCGCTCTTTGGGGATTACGATAACGACGGCGACGTTGATCTGCTCGTCACACAGTCTAACGGGCCCGCGACTTTATTGGAAAATAAAACTGAAGCGCGAAACAATTGGGTGTCGGTTAAAACCGTTGGAGTGATTAGCAACCGAGACGGTATCGGTACACGTATCAGTGTGACGACAAATGGACACACACAGATACAGGAAATCAATCCAGGAGCGAGTTACCTCTCCAGTCATGATCCGAGATGCCATTTTGGAGTGGGAACTCACACCTCTGTTGATAGGCTTGAGGTGCGGTGGCAGAGCGGCGTTGTACAAGTCTTTGAAAATCTCCCCGCAAATCAGGCGCATACTGTTTCTGAATTTTCGGATACACCCGAGGGGAGGCTCTTCAAAGCAGCATGGACAGGTGATGTTTCAACCCTTCGTGGTATGAATATAGACATAAATCTGAAGGACGCTATAGGGCGGACACCCTTACACATTGCAGCGGAAAAAGGAAATATGGATGTAGCGATGTTTCTAATTGAAAATGGTGCAAATGTGAATGTAGCGGATGTCAACGGTAACACGCCTTTGGTTTTCATTATCAATAAGACAGGAAATCTGAAGGTAATTCAACGATTGCTTGAGAAAGGCGCGAGGGTAAACCTCCAAAACCGCACCGGTGAAACAGCACTCATGTATGCGGCGTGGCACGGGCATTCGGCGATTGTCCAGTTGTTGCTTGAAAACCGTGCCGATGTTACCCTAAAAAATAGGCAAGGCAGGACGGCGCTGACGCTTGCGGAATCAAAGGGACATCAGGAAATTGTGGAGATGCTCAAAGCGGCAATGAAATAGACCGACCGAGAAACAATAGGAGAACGTAATGGCTCTGACCCGCGGTGTCACGCTGAAATCGGTTACACTGGCACTTGTCCTTATCCCGATCAACTGTTATTGGATTATGTATACGGAGATGGTTTGGTGGGGACTTTTTCCAACGACGATGTCACTTTTTTTCAATGCCGTCTTCTTTCTGTTTATTATTACACTTTTCAATCTACTGCTGCGGCGCGTCAAACAGCAGTGGGCATTGACACACGGCGAGCTGCTCGTCATTTACGTGATGCTCTGTATGGCGAGTGCTATTGCATCACACGACCACGCACAGGTGCTTATCCCGATGATCGGACACGTCTTCTGGTTCGATACACCTGAAAACGAGTGGCGAGAACTTCTGTATCGGTACATACCGACATGGGGCACAGTCCAAGATAAACGGATCTTAGAGGGATTTTACGAAGGGCAATCGACACTTTATGACATCGAAGTTTTACGGACGTGGTTGGGTCCGACCTTATGGTGGACAAGTTTTATTCTGGCACTCGTATTTGTTATGCTGTGCATCAATGTTGTGCTACGAAAACAGTGGACAGAACGCGAAAAACTCGCCTATCCGATCATCCAATTACCCTTAGAGATGACGCGAGATAGTGGTGCCAACTTCTTTCGCGGCAGGGTATTTTGGACGGCGTTTACCCTCGTTTCACTCCTAAACCTTATTAACGGACTCAGTTACCTCTTTCCAACGATCCCGATCGTCGGCGTTCGATTTCGGAATATCAGCCACTTTTTCACTGAAAAGCCGTGGAACGCTATCGGATGGACGCCGTTTTCTATCTATCCGTTTGTAATTGGACTCGGATTCTTCATGCCCTTGGATTTATCGTTTTCCTGTTGGTTCTTTTATCTTTTCCGTAAGATGCAACGGGTCGGTGGTGCGATCATTGGCGTTCGAGGGTTACCGGGATTCCCTTATGACCGACAGCAGTCGCTGGGTGCGTATCTTGGACTTGCGATTTTCGCGGTGTGGGCAAGCCGTAAATACCTCGCTGAAGTCTTTAAACAGGTGACCACAGGACGTTCAAGTCTCGACGAATCGGTTGAGCCGATGCGGTATCGTGCCGCTATTCTCGGTATTGTGTTAGGATGTGTCTATCTCATAGCGTTTTCTGTGAAGATAGGCATCAGTGTTTCACTCGGTATCGCCTTCTTTGCGATGTATTTTGCACTATCAACGGGCATCACGCGCATGCGGGTTGAATCCGGCGCGCCTGCACATGACCTGCACTTTATGGGACCGGATTATGCCTTACCGGCAATTTTAGGTTCACGCCGCATGGGCGGTTCTAATCTCACAGCACTCACTTTTCTGTTTTTCTTCAATCGGGCACACCGTAGTCACCCGATGCCGCATCAATTGGAGGGGTTCCAACTCGCTTCACGGGCACGATTTAACCCGAAACCGTTGGTATGGGTAATACTCTTAGCGGTAGTTGTCGGTTCTATCGGTTCTTTCTGGGCATATCTGCATGATGTCTACCGCTTCGGATCATCAGGCAGCTTTGCACACCATCCTTTCAATCGACTCCAACAGCAGCTCAATTTCCCGACAGGTACGAATATCCCCGAAGTGACGTTTATGGGTATCGGAATGGGGTTCACGTTTCTCTTGATGTTTCTACGGATGCGGTTCTTTTGGTGGCCCTTCCACGCTGTCGGCTATGCTGTTTCCGGGGCAGCGGATTGGTGTATGAACTGGCTCTGGATCTCACTCATGATTAGCACAATCGCAAAGTGGCTGATTATCAAACAGGGTGGCTTGCAATTACACCGAAAAGCAGCACCTTTTTTCCTCGGTTTGATTCTCGGTGAGTTCGTTGCAGGCAGTTTATGGAGTTTCTACGGCATGGCAACGGAGACTCGGATATTCCCCTTTAAAGATTGGTAACCCACCGCGCGAATCCTTTCCTCGCGTTTACAACCCCTTGATTTATCCACCGACTCGTGATAAACTGGGACTCACAATTCCGATACGATAGGAGTGAAAAAGATGTTAGCTGTTAAGGAACTTGGTCACGTTGGTCTCTACTGTACCGATGTGCAAAAATCCCAAGACTTCTATACACGCATTCTCGGGCTTACTGTGACCGATGCGCACCCAGAAGGACACATTATCTTTCTCAGCGCACAGCCGGAATCAGAACACCATGAACTGGCGTTGTGCCCCGGCAGAGATGCACCGCCAGGCGCGAAAGTCGTTCAGCAGGTCTCTTTCATCGTCAACGATCTCACGGATTTAAAACAGTTCCACGCGCGTCTCAAGGCTGAAGGTGTGAGAATTCGGAGCGTGGTGAACCACGGTATTTCTCTGGCGATCTATTTCTACGATCCGGATGAGAATGTCGTTGAAGTTTACGCCAAGACCCCATACAAGATTCCGCAACCGTATTCAGAAGATGTGGACCTCAGTCTGGACGATGATCAACTGATGAAAATTGCTGAGACTGGTGCCTCCGAATAAACAGTGATTTTCAGCCAGGTTCGTAGTAGTGCAGTTTTGCGGCGTACTTGAAGAAACACTTTCTTCACATTGGATTTTAACGTTTGCAATACGCAGAAATACCGTTTTTGCTTGGGGTCTTTGCTTGGGGTCTTTGCTTGGGTATTTCTGCGTATTTCTGCGTATTTCTTGTAAGCAAAACACCCCAAATGCGAAGTGCATTATCGCACGTCCCAACACACCAATATTCTACAAATTGTGCTACTACGAACCAATCCCTACTGAAAAGTATTCAATTAGAAATGGTATAACCTTATCTAAATATTAGGCAATTTATGCTTATTGATAAAGTATTCAATTAGAAATGGTATAACCTTATCTAAATATTAGGCAATTTATGCTTATTGATAATGAAACCCAATATCATTTATATTTTTCCAAAGTAATGATATTTCGCAGAGAATCCCCTAAATACCTCGGTTTGAAGGTTTTTACTCTCTAAAATCTAACACCAGAGATTTGGGCGACCAGTTTATGTTTCGAGGATGGACACACCTGATAGTTTCAGCAGCATTGATACCAAAAAAGGCGTTATTGCTTCCTTACAATCCTGATCTGATACTCGGAAGGTCTTAACGAAAAGATAAATTTTGGGAAAGGAGATCGGCGCGCCTCTGAACGCAGAATGAGATAAATTTCCTTGACAAACTTGGCAATCTGTGATTTAATTCTCGTAGTCTCAAATCAAAAAATCACACAAAGAAAGGTGACTGTCATGACGATAGAAGCACTTCACGAAATAATTAAGCAAGGGTTTGAACAAACCAAGCAAGGGTTTGAACAAATCAACGCACGGCTTGACCGCATGGATACTCGGCTTGACGATGTGGATACCCGGCTTCGCAAAGTTGAGACGGATGTCGCTGAAATCAAAGGCAGACGACTTGCTTTCAAAGAATGGATACCTATCGGATGTGCTGTCATTGCTGTCATCGTCTCTATAATTGCCTTGGTAAATTGACATACTCTGACAGTAAGACAAGATTGCGTAAAAGCGGATGTGAATAGGAAAGAAAAATGGCGAGGTTGAGAAACCTCGCCAGCAAATACATGAGAAATCGGGGTCTTAGGATAGATCGGGCAAACTGCCGGTGCTATCGCCTATTTGTGCCAAATTGACATCCATACGGTTCAACATTGACATCCAGAGATTGTTGAGTGGTGTCTCTTTTGGATAGCGGATATGACGACCCGTTTTGAGCGTGCCGCAGCCAGAACCTGCGAGTAGAATCGGGAGGTCGTGATGGCTGTGTCGATTGCCGTCAGCGTTTCCACTGCCATACAAAATCATTGAATGGTCTAACAGGGTACCATCCCCTTCAGCGGTTGCGTCCAGCTTTTCCAAGAAGTATGCCAACTGTTGTGTATGGAAGATATCGATTTTACGGATTTTCGCTTTCTTCTCTTCGTCGCCACCGTGATGCGACAAGTTGTGGTGTCCCTCGGTGACGTTGATAGTCGGATACGACTTATTGCTCCCTTCGTTTGCTAACGTGAAAGTCACGACACGGGTCACATCTGTCTGGAAGGCGAGTACAATCAGGTCTGTCATGAGTCGGACATGTTCTTGGAAATTCTTTGGGATCTCCTCCGGCGCGGTATAGTCGGGGCTTTCAATCGGCGGGAACTTTTCGGCTGCGTCAATTCGCAGTTCGATATCCCGAATGGCGGAGAAGTACTCATCAAGTTTACGTACGTCGTTCCCACTAACTTGACGGATCAAATCTTTTGAGTCCTGCATGACAAAATCGAGGATACTTTTTCGCTGTTGATCGCGCTGCACCCGCTGGTCATCGGGTATGGTAGAAAACAGGCGTTCAAAGGCGAGTTTCGGATTAACCTCTTTCGGGAGCGGCTGCGTCGCGGAACGCCACGACAATGTTGCTGAGTAGACGCAACTATAACCGGAGTCGCAATTGCCTGATCTGTAACCCGGATCAATGCCGAGTTCCAATGACGGAAGCCGGGTTTGATTGCCGATACGCGATGCTGCGGCTTGGTCAACAGAAACCCCGGCGTGAATATCTGCACCGTCGGTTTTACGGGGTTGCGCACCTGTCAGGAAGGCTGCCATCGCACGGGCGTGATCACCACCGCCGTCGCCGTTGGCGCGTGCCTTATCAGCCGTTAAACCGCTGAGTATCAGTGTTTTATCCTTTACAGTCTCTAACGGTTTCAGGATCTCTGTGAGTTCGTAGCCAGCCCCTACCTGTTTCGGTGTCCAATCCTCCATAATCTTTCCGTTAGGCACATAGAGGAACGCCATCCGATTCGGAGCGGTCTGCGTTGCACCTGTAGGTGTTGCTGCCCACGATGTAACGGGTCCCATCACTTCCAACCACGGGAGCGCGACAGTGACCCCTAAACCACGCAGAAATGTTCGACGTGAAAGCTGTTTTGAAGTGTTCATAATTATTCCTTCTTCAACTCTCCATAGTTAAAGCAATAGGAAACTTGCCTAAATTCCCCTGTTGTCCCTGTATGAATTCTTGTTTCATAATTCCTATAACACAATTATACCTTATTTTATTTGACTTGTCAAGTGTTTGTGGCACGCGTTTAAAAGTACGGCGCGCCTTGCGCTTCCACATAAACTGAGTAGAGGGATTGGCTCCCTGTCATAAAGAGTCTATTTCGCTTTACACCACCAAAGCAGATATTTGAACATATCTCAGGAAGGTGAATCTTACCGATACGCGTTCCGTCCGGTGCGAAGATATGTACGCCGTCATAGCCTTCACCGACCCAACCTGTACCAGTCCAGACATTACCATCGATATCGCATCGTAGACCATCAGCGGCACCGGGTGCCATCTCAGCAAATACCTGTTTGTTGCTCAACTGCTTGCCGTCTACGACATCGTAGACAACGATATTTTTTGGTGTGCCTGTGTCGGCGATATAAAGTTTTTCGTAGTCAGGTGAAAAGCAGATGCCGTTCGGTCTTTCGAGTTCTTCCGTAACAACAGTTACTTTCCCAGTGTCCGGATTCAGACGATAGACAGAAGTCGGCACTTCAAAGGGGGCTTTATGCCCTTCGTAATTGAACAAGATACCGTATCCCGGATCCGTGAACCAAATGTGTCCGTCAAGATGGACGACTACATCGTTCGGTGCGTTGAACCGTTTGCCTTCAAAGTTATCAATCAGGACGGTAACCGTTCCGTCATATTCGGTGCGCGTGACGCGCCGTGTGCCGTGTTCGCAGCTGATGAGTCTGCCCTGTCGGTCGCGCGTGTGACCGTTTGTGTAATTAGAGGGTTTTCGGTAGACGCTCACCTTACCGGTGGCTTCCTGCCACTTCAGGATACGGTTGTTCGGAATATCGCTCCAGAGGAGGTACCCACCATCACCGAACCAGACGGGTCCCTCGGACCAACGCGCGCCTGTCCACAACCGTTCGATAACAGCGTTGCCAATTTTGTATTTCGCGAAACGCGGGTCAATAACCTCAACCGCTGGATCGGGATAACGGGTAATCGGACCCTCTTTTGAGGGGATGTCTGCCAAAGCGGTTAGCGGACTCAGCACCGGTAGTGCAGCACCGACACCCAGACCCCGTAAAAATGTTCGACGTGAAAGTTGTTTTGATGTGCTCATGTATATTTCCACTGTTGATGTTAGTAGTTTACCAACACAATTTGCGAATGGATTTTGTTACCTGCTATCACTAAGGATAAAGTCCCGGCAAGAAACCCTTTATGTATATAGAGATACCGGGCATGTTTCTATGCGTCTAACGCTTGTAGGAACGCTTCAAAACTGGGAGTCTGGATTGCTGTGAGATGCAGTTCAGTCAGGCGATCGAGGTTAAAAATGGATTCAAGTGCCTGTTCCACGTGCTGTGTATCGCTGTGTGGAAAGCGAGTGCTAAGCGCAGAAAGAATATTTTTTATTGAAACTTCGCGTGCACCTTGTTCAATGCCGCGCTGTATCACGAGTTGGTAAAAAGGAGATTCTTGCATCATTTCCTCCGAAATATGTTTCTCAAAAAAGGTAGGATCATGGGCTAAGCTACCCAATGTTGATAACGCGAACAACAATGTCCCACGCGTCTGACTGTCTACGGGTGCGGTCCGTGTCGTCTCAACGCATCTTTCCAACCATGCTTCCGTATTCATCCCAACGGGTGGTTTCATTAAGGGCGTGAAAGGTAATAACCCAACCGGGGCCGTATTCAAAACCAATTCACCCGCTAAATCCGCCAACCGAATCACCTGATACTTGTGTTGTAAACCAAGCGTATTATCTCCATAACTATAACCACCTGGATCGGTACGTCCTGCGTTTGGTGCTAAATATAGCACCATTGAATACACTGGTACCTCATAGCGTAGCATAAGGACACTTGCATACGCGAGAACGCGCAACGGCATCGGTTTATCTCTGCTATCATGGGTTTGCACCTCTATATGAAGGATCACCTCTTCGTTTTGGAAACGCACTTTAAATGTCATATCATTCTGATGTACCTTGACCGTTTGTTGCTCTGTGTCAAGTTTCGCCACGACTTCAACGTTAGACGTATTGAAGGCAAGTCTTGCGAATTCATCGGAGAATCGGTCCATCAGATGCTTTACAATCTCATCATATTGTGCCATATCTGTATTATACCGTTGTTTATGGCAGGATGTCAATCGTTTTCTTGGAATCTTCTGTCGGTTCTATTGGAGAAGTCGCGATAACGCACGTTATTTTACTACTAACATTTTGCGAGTAGCCTTAAACTCGCCTGCTGAAAGCGTGTAAAAATAAACACCACTCGCCACCGTTTCACCCATTTCATTTGTCCCATCCCAATACGCTGCACGGTCTCGACTCCGATAGATACCAGCGGGCTGATATCCTAACGTCAACGTACGAATCAAGGTGCCGTCCCCAGAATGGATGGATATAGTGACCTCTGCCGACTTCTCCAATTGATACGGTATCCACGTCTCAGGATTGAACGGATTCGGATAGTTGGGTAAAAGGGCAGTATCTTTGGGGATTAGCACGATTAGAAGTTGTTCAAGCATCAGCATACCCCGTTGGAACGTGGAATCTGCCAAATTGACTTTATGTGCCGCACGCAACCATTGTTGCACATCGGCTGTCGTGAGCATCTCGTGCGTGTCTGCATAAACTGCTGGCGCGGCCGCTGTATCTCCGAAGGCTCCAGCGACTAATACAAGGTCTATGATATCCACGCTTCTATCACCATTAACATCCGCTACATTTTCCCCACCTCTTCCAAAATTAGTGGCGACAAGCACTAAATCTTGGATGTTAATAACACAATCCTTGTTCACATCTTTGATATTAAAGGTTTCACAACCTTCTGCGATAGCACTATTTAATAACTGTGTGCCTTCAATCCATGCATAAGATTTGTTGCCTTCATTGTTAGATAAAATGACATCTCGTAAAGATAGTTTAGAACCTTTAATTGCGTTTACTTGAAATTTAAGAGTCGCAAGGGTTCCATAACCGTTGCTACCGATGCCAGGTAAGGAAAGCGACGCGATCTGAACTGTGCCTGAACGCTGATTCACAATAGGCTGAATGGGTACGCCTTCAGATAAATAATCAGCGTATCCAGTTTCTTGATATGCAAGCGCATCGGGATCAAATTCTATTGTTGCTTGATAACCTGATACGTCTTTACCGTTTGTGATTTTCAGATCGAATGTCAATTCTTCGCCAGCGGTTAAAGATGACACCGAATCTGGAGAAATACTAATAGTCGGGTAAGATGTCAAATCCCATAATAAGATATTTTTATCATAATAATGACCGCTCGCGAGCGTGTTTCCATCTGGGGAAAATGCTATAGAGATCGGATTATTCTGGTAATCTGATAATGTCCATTTATATGTGCCAGTCTCTGTATCCCAAAAATGGATGCTATGGCTCGCGTTATCGCCACTTACAAATACTTTACCATCTGGGGAAAAGGCAAGAGCAAGTACCTGATTTAAATACCCACCATGAATTTTCGGTTTAGAACTTGTAAACCTGTGTTTTTTTGTTACGGCATCCCATAAACGGATATCACGTCCACCGCTTGCTAAAATCTTACCATCTGGAGAGTACGCTACTGAAAAAACTGATCCTTGTCCACCCATTTCCCGTGTAAGTAAGGATTTTTCAGTATTTAATTCTGTGTCGTATATCCAAATACCGAGCTCGCAGGCTACCGCTAATTCTTTTCCATCTGGAGAATAACTTAATCCGTGAATCCCAGGCACTGTTGTAGATGAAGTAGCGAAAGGGGTTGATGTGGGATTTGCTTCTGTTGTATCTATAGTTATCGCTGGATCTGTAGGCAGGACATTTATAGGGCTTTCACCTACAGGTAACGCATCTGTGGTTGATTTCCAAAAACGAATTCCTTTTAGACCTGCCCCCGCTAAAATCTTACCGTCTGGTGAGTAAATTACGTAATCTCTATATCCCTCACTATCAAAAAGCAACAATTTGGGTTGCCCTGTTATTGCATCATATAAAACACCACCACACACAAGCGTTTCACCATCTGGTGAATATCTAACGGATTCTCCATTAACGTCATCAATGGTTAATTTTACTGTCTTATTTTGAATATCCCACAGAACTACTTGCCTGGGCGGCTGGGTTATACTTGCTAAAGTCTTACCATCTGGAGAATAATCTAAATCTTCAAAGCGTCTATCTCTTGGTATACATAACCTGGCTATAGCGTGTTCTGGCAAACTTAATTGCGTGCAACTCTGTGCTAAAACATCTATTGAAGATGGATGAAATCCGAAAAATAGCGTACAACAAATTGAAAGACATAGTTTTTTCATATAATCGTTTTCCTTTAATAAGCCAATTTCCTGCCTCACAAAACTTATAAGTCCGTGGCGACTGAAAGATGCCCGCGCGTAGGCCCCCGCCCAATTGGATGATCCTTATCCTCAACTTCAGAATTTGGGCTCACAGCCGCTATCGGTTCAATTGACAACCATAGGTGTCAATTGAAAAAAAATAACCGCCTGGATCCCGAGGTCCGGTAGGTTCGGTTTCCTAACCGAACCGGACCCTAGACGCAAACCTTGTATGCCGCGATATTCTCTTTAGTCCCGTAGGGACGGCATTTGTGTAGAAATGTGCATCGATCAAAGACCCAAGCCCCAGAGGGGCGGCATTTGTAGAGATGTTGTCCCAAAATACCGTAAAACATCCCTAAATTGACACCTATGCTATCGGTTCAATCGACAACCGACACCCAAGTGTCCGGAGAATGGTGCTGAACGTATCGAGCCGTGGTGCGCCTTTACTGGTGAGCATGTCTGATAGTACCTGTGGCTCAATATTGATTTTCTCAGCAAATTTGGAGACTCCCCCTTGTGCTTCTACAACGGTACGGATCTCACTCAGAAAAAATGAGGTATCGCCGTCCACTTGGTACTCTTCCAATGTCACTTGAAGATAGTCAATTGCGTCATCCCTGTCAGAAAGTTGTTTCATTAGTATTTCGTGCCACGTTCTCTGTTCTGTCATTGTTGTTCCTACTTTATTACCAACATTTTACGAGTAGCCTTGAAATCACCCGCTAAGATCGTGTAAAAGTAGACACCGCTTGCCACTGGTTCACCCATTTCATTCGTTCCATCCCAATACGCTGCACGATCTCGACTCCGATAGATACCAGCGGGTTGATATCCTAATGCCAGCGTCCGAATCAAAATACCATCTACAGAATAGATGGACAGAGTGATCTCTGCAGATTTTTCCAGCTGATACGGTATCCACGTCTCCGGGTTAAACGGATTCGGATAGTTGGGGTACAACATCGTCTCTTTGGGAATCAATGATGCTAAGAGTTTATGCAGGTTCGCTATTCCCTGCTGGAAAGCAAGGGATCCGTCACTTTCAGCTTGTGCGTGTATTATCCACGCTTGTATCAATGTGGGAGTTAATTCGCCGCTGTCCATTGCAAAAATAGGAGGTGCCCCCGGGATAGTGGATTTGCCTATGTGCTGTGCAACAAGAACGATGTCTAAGATACTGATGATGCCATCGCCGTTTACGTCAGCTCGCGGGTCTCTTGGAACGTCAACCCCCAAACTTTGTGCTACCAGAACTAAATCCAGGATACTTACTTGTCTATCTTGATTAACATCCCACGGGGGCCTCTCAGTTTTATCTTCTACAATAATAACAATTTCGAGAGTCCCAGAAGGGATCACCTGTCCAGTTGCTGACCCAAGTTGGACATTACTCAATGTCAGTGTACTTTCCCCGAAAGTTTTTGCTGCAAACTTAAGGGATAATAAGGTTCCTGTGCCACTGACACCAGTTGCTAATCGCGCTCCATTAAAACCAGTAATTTTACCTACAGAGTTGTCAATTTTACCTTCCTGGAAGAAGGTACTTGCTCCATCTGATTTCAGGAAATCTCCTTCGATCACGTCAACTGCTTCAAGGATATCAGGATTGAACGTAATATCAAATTGCCATCCTGCTAAATTGGTGACAGCTTCTGCGTTAAAATGCAGGGTGAAAGTATCACCTACACGAACGCGTTTTGCTTCCGCAGAAGAGACGGACTTGGGACCAAGACTTAGGACTGTAGTATCGGTAACTGGCGGTAACACAGTATATTCTGCACTAGGAGCGAATCCGAAGTAACCGCCCCAATCCCCCCGTCCCTCATAAACAGCGACCAGCAAGATGTTTGAACCTTGTTTTAGAATTATGGGAAACTCATCTTGGAAACCATCAGAGCCCCGGTCCACTGGATTGTTGTGAACCAACTGTCCATTGAGCCAAACCTTGACAGCATCATCGCTCCCGACAAACATCGTTGTGTTTTGTTCCCTTGGAGAATCTAATTCAATACAACCGTAAGCAACATGATGATTTATATCACCAGTTCCTAGACCGGCAGCATTTACCAGGTCATTGATATTATTCAAGGGCGTATTACTAATTTTGTAAGCAGTCCAAACACTGTTTCCGAAAGCACTGCCCTCAGTAGCACCGTCTGTGGCAACCTTTAACTCCGTTACGGCACCGCCACTAATTTGTGCTAAAAAGTCTATTCCAGAAGCAGCAGCATTTGATCCAGATCTGCCATCTGTTGGTGCAATTATCCATAACCATGGACCCTCTATTTTCGGTCCGCCACGGAAACGTAGTATTTTGGGTAACCCCGTCAAAGGTGAGAAGTCGGATATCAAATTATCTTGAAGATATAGGTATTCCAAGTGAATTAAACCTGATAGCGGCGACACATCCGATATTACGTTATTTTGAAGCCCCAGAGATTCTAAGTTGATCAATTCTGATAATGGAGATATGTCCGATATCCTATTATAGCCGAGAGACAAGGATTTCAAACCTGTTAAGTTCACCAACGGAGCTATATCTGATATTGTATTTCCTTCCAGATTTAATCGTGCCAACCTTTTTAACTCTGCAAGCGGAGCTATATCTGATATCGTGTTGTTTTGTAGTTCTAAATGTAGCAATCTTTTTAATCCTGTTAACGCGGAGATATCCGATATTATGTTGTGTTGAAGTGACAGGGTTTCTAAGTTCTTTAACGTTGCCAGCGCGGAGATGTCCGATATTCCGCTGTTGGGAATTATTAACGTTCTTAAAGAAGTTAAACCTTCCAGAGAAGTGATGTCCAATATCGGGTTGTCACTTATGTTTATTGATCTCAGTTTAGGTAGTGCGGTGAGCGCAGAAAGGTCTGATACTGATGTTTTCCAAGCGTCCAAGGTCTCTAAACTGGTTAATTCTACAAGTGAAGATACGTCAGATAACGGATTGTCATTAATTGCTAACCAATCTAATTTTTTGAAACCTGTGAGAGGAGATAAATCCAATATCACATTACGCGAAATATCAAGGGATCTCATATTGAACAATCCAGCAAGTGGTGATAGGTCAGTTATTGCGTTATCTTGTAAGTTCAAACTCTCTAGCCTGATCAAGTCTGCCAGAGGTGATAAATCTGATACTAAGTTGTCTCTAAGCTCTAATACCTCCAGGTTTTTGGCAAATTCAAGACCCGTCAAATGTTGAATACCAGCATTGTTTCCAGAAAGTCTTGTCAAAGTTGCCATCTCATTTTTTGTTATTGGCACCACTTCAGCCTCACCTTCTTCCGTTTCAATGACTGCCTGAAGTGGTCCACTATCTTTACCAAGAGCTTTTTCAATAACAGCACGCAGATTGGGATCTGGAATGTCAACGGTTTGTGCTATTGTACTTGGTGGAATTAAGAGAGAAAGGATACCAAAAGTTAGGATATAGGCAATTGGCAAGTATATCTTGAAAGATTTTTTTCTAATAATATATCGCGATATGAAACATTTCATAACGTAAGCCTCGGGGGATTTCTCCTTGTAATCTACATCGGATTGGACGGACTCCAACGTTTGCCATATATCAGCATAATCCGATTATGGATAAATTCATATTTCTCAGGACAACAGGAACGGAGTCTATCGGGATAAACAAAATAGAAGCCGATACTTTCTGCCATATCCTCATCTGGATTTTCTGTATAAGCGTACTCTGTTACAAACGCTGATCGCTCTTGAGTCGTTGACCAGCCTGATTCGCTTGTTAAATCTTGCTGCCATCCGCCAAGTTTCGCCCAATCCTTTTTAAGTTGATGATCAAAAACATGCCACCATAGAAAATGTGCCTTTTCGTGGGCAATTATCTTACGCGTATCATGACGATGATAGTGATCGCGAAGAAAAATAGATTCAGCGAACGTTATATAACCACGACTTATCATTGCAGAACTGATGCCTCTATCCTCGTCATCAATTCTATCAATTCTGCGAACTATATACTTTAATTGCGGTGTTTTATGTAACGCTTGCGGGAATTCCTCAAGCACGGACATAATCAGCATCAGATCTTCATTTGAAAAATCCGAATAACCTTTTGCTGTGTTGTTTTTGGTCCGCGGCGGTAATGCGGCATGAGAAGGGACATCTATACCATACCTTTTTTGCATTATTAATTTTATCGCGGATCTGTTTGTCCCGTTCTCTGTTATGAATTGAACGACAGCATGAAAAAGACGTTTCTCCGGTGACGGTATTTCTTGAGATTCTTCGGTTGGAAGCGCGTCTCTACTAATAGTAACGTGTTTCGACTTATCTTTAAATTCAATCTTGATACCGTTTTTTAACGCATCATCACTTATATTCCATGAAGAAAACTGGGGATTCAGAAGCTCTGGAGATACGGCTTCAAAGACCTTTAAAAGCGCAGCAGCGTCTTTTGTCGTCCATGTAGCATCTAAATAGATAGAATATTTTTCCTGCAACCGTAAAAGCGGATATTTATTTGATGTTTCAGGGGGCAGTGTATAACAACTCGCTTGGAGAATTATGATTAATAGAAAGAGAGCGGCAGAACTGAAGGGTAAATTAAAAGACGCGCAGCTTGAAACGAAGTGGAAAGGGTGTTTTTGATAGGGTATTTCTGCGTATTGCTTGGGGTGTTTTTGCTTGGGGTGTTTTTGCTTGGGGTGTTTCTGCGTATTGATAGGGTGTTTCTGCGTATTTCTGCGTATTTCTTCAGATATACGGAATGGGACCGTCAACTTAACGAGCCCAGCTGACCGAACTGCAAGGAAACTTAGAAAAATTCGCATCGTCAATCATCCTCAGTGCCGCGTCGTAAACGGAACGGATCACTTTTGGCAATTTCTGTAATGAGTGCCGAACTTCTATAACCTTCAACTTCAAGTTGTGCAACGATCCGATCAATCGTCGGTCGGTCGTAATATTCCAGTCCTCTCCCCAAAGCATAGGTCAACATCTTTTCCGTCAAACAGCGAACAAATTGTTGTTTCCTGTCTTTAAGGATCTGTTTCAGGTCTGCTATACCGTCAAAAGCGGTGCCATCCGGCAATACCGCTGTTGTATCAATCTCCAATTCACCCTCCTTTTTCCGAAACGCCCCGATAGCATTATAGTTTTCGAGTGCGAATCCGATAGGGTCCATCTTGGCGTGGCAGTTGGCACATGCGGGATCTTCTCGGTGCTGTTCAAGACGCTCTCGCAAGGTAGTCCCAGTAATAGCCTCGTGATCCTCTTCCAATTCTGGGACATCTGGTGGCGGTGGCGGTGGCGGTGAACCGAGAATCTGTTCCAGCACCCAACGTCCTCTTTTCACGGGTGAGGTACGGGTCGGGTTAGAGGTCACTGTCAGGACGCTGGCGTGGGTGAGTATCCCACCGCGTGAGGTACCCTGCACAGCAACGCGCCGAAACGCTTTGCCTTTAATCGCTTCGCCACCGGGAACAGTTTTTTTCTGTCCCATCCAGTTACCTTGTGTGTCGGTAATACCGTAATGGTTCGCCAACTCTTGGTTGAGGAAGGTGTAATCTGCGTCAAGCAGATCGAGGACGCTTCTATCTTCGCTGAAGATTGATTCAAGAAAGAGTTCTGTCTCTTTCAACATCGCCGCACGCAATCTGCGACCGAAGGTCGGAAATCGCTCGGAATCGGGAGTAACCGTTGCGATGCGTTGAATCTGCAGCCATTGTGAACCAAAATCGCGTGCTAATTCCGTCGCCTTCGGATCCGCTAACATCTGTTTAACTTGTGCCTCAAGATTGACGGTTAACTGATTTTGCTTGGCAAGTTCAAAGAGTTCGTCGTCAGGCATGCTGCTCCAAAGGAAGTAGGAGAGCCGCGAGGCAAGTTGAAACTCATCAATCGGGTATGGCTCTGGAGTTTGCGGACGGTCATCTAACTCCAATCGAAATAGGAATTTTGGTGAACAGAGAATAACTTTGATGGCTTCCTGAATACCAGCTTCCCATTTCGCGCCATCGGCTTGGACGGATTCTACGAACTGCGTGAGTTGTTCGATTTCGCCCTCAGTCGGCGGACGGCGGTATCCACCCTGAAGCAGGCGGGTCAATACTTCACGGGTCTGTTCTATTTGTGGAATGTCCGGTGTGCATGCCAAGATTTCGAGTTGGGTGTCGGGTCGAGTATCCAATGGACCTTCTGCCCAGAGTGTCCGAATTTGGAGTTTTGAGGGTAGGTCGCCGTCTGTAGGCTTAACCATCGCAATTCCCGCACTTTCGATGTTCGGGATGCCGGTAACAAGCACCTCAACGGTCTGGGTCTTTTTTGGGTTGCGGGAGGTAATCTCGAAGGTTTTTAGGATTTTGATCTTATTATCGGCTGCAGGGTCCACGCCAACCAGTCGTGCAAGTTCTGCTGGCGGGGAGACCTCTTCTAATGCTTCACCCTGAATAAATAGCGCGATTTCAACAGGCGTTTGACTCTCAGACGCAGCGATAGGCGTTTCATTATCGGTTTCAGTAGCCGAAGTTTCACTATAAGCATCGGTCTCAGCGGCAGGGGTTCCATTATCAGGTTCAACGTAGAGTGTTGCCTTGTAGAGGATTTCTTCTTCGGGGAACATCCTGAAAAAGGTCGCACCTGTCGTAAAGGGACCAGATTTCCACGCCTCTGTAGCGGTTGGATCGAGTAGCCGGAAACGTGTATCAGGGACATCATCGTGGCGTGGATTGAGGCGTGAACCTCTCTGGTAGCGTTTTGATGGCGGCGGTGGTTCCACTAAAATCACGCGCGTGGCGATGGCTTCCGCCGCTTCGAGATAGCGTTCCATCAGGAGCGGTGACATCGTCAGCACATCACCGATATTATCAAATCCGTGTCCTACGTCATCGGCGGGGAAATTTTCGGTAGGATCGAAATCAACACCGAGCAGGTCTCGAACGGTATTTTTGTATTCGACTCTGTTGAGGCGGCGCACTGTGACGCGCCCCGGATCCGGTTTAGCCGTGCGATCGGCGTGTTCAAAGATGGCTTCAATGTGTGCAACAAACGCATCTGATGCTTCTATAGTCGGCTGCTCGCTGTCTGAGGGAGGCATTTGACCCGTCGTTAACATATCAAGTACGCGGTCCCAGACATCGCGGTTTTCAATCAGTGACAGGTTGTCCGTGAATGCATCGAGCGCGAGTTCTGCAGCGGGTTCATCACCCGCATGGCAGTCAAAACAGAACTGTTTCAAGAATGGGGTGCCTTCGCGTGAAAAACGGGTGTTTTGATTTTCACCCAAACTGAGGGTGAAGACAACGAGTATCAACACCGAAATCAGACAGAGGCATCGCAATATGTAATTAAGTGAAATCATGGATTTACGCTTCCAAAACTACAGAATGGGGTTGCGCTTGCTGAACAATATTGTGTCTATTATGTTTTCTGTGACATTATAGTAATAATACCATGACCCGATGTGCAAAATCAAGCAAAAGCGTAAAGGAGGTTCAGTTTTCCAACAAAATTTGATTTTTTGAAGTAGACTTGCTAAAATGGTGGTACAAGAAATTTGGACACTTGTCCTGCCAATCCAAAGGAGTGTCTCTGCCATGAATCAACACGAACAGGAAGTTATTGTAAATGCGTCAGCGTTGCAAAGTGTCTGTAGCCAACTTTACCAAGAAGTCGGTGTTGCGCAATCGGATGCGGATACCATTGCGGAAATGCAGGTCCTTATGGACTTGCGTGGTGTTCATTCGCACGCGACACGCGGTCTACCGGGTTATGTTCGAGGCATCATCAGCGGGAATATTAATCCGAATCCCCAACTCCGGACGCTTGAGAATAATCCTGCCTCTGTTCTGTTAGATGGCGACCAGGGATTAGGGCATCTCGTCAGTATTCGTGCGATGAACCTCGCTATTGAAAAGGCGAAGTCCACCTCAATTGGTGTGGCTATTGTTCGGAACAGCAATCACTTCGGGGCTGCCTCCAGCCATGCGATGCGAGCAATTCCACACGATATGATCGGTTTCGCAACGACCAACGGACTCGGTGTAAATGTTGCTGTCTTCGGGGCAAGGAGTGTCTCGATCGGGAATAATGCGTTCTCCTATGCCATCCCTGCTGGTGAAGAACCGCCGATTGTGTTGGATATGGCGTGCGGTGCCGCTGCCGCTGGACGGATCGGGACTGCAAGGTTGTATCAGGAAAAAATCCCATTGGGATGGGCACTCGACGCGGATGGCAACGAAACTGAGGATCCGGGGAAAGTCGCCGCTATTCTACCCGCCGCAGGTCCGAAGGGTTCTGCCCTTGCGATCGTGATGGATGTTTTGTGCGGTCCGTTGAGTGGTGGATTGATGGGCATTAACAAACGGTTTCAGCCCGGAGACACACCACTCGAAAAACGCGTGTCCTCACACTTTTTCTTCGCAATTAATATCGCCAGTTTTACCGCTGTTTCAGAGTTCAAAGCTGAAATTGATCGGCAGATTCGGATGACACGTCAAGCCACCCCACGCGCCGGTTTTACGCGCGTCACGCTACCCGGTGAGATTGAGTGGGAATTAACACAAGAACGCCTCGCAAACGGGATACCGCTTCATAAGGAACCGTTGGGAACGCTTGAACAACTTGCTGACGAGTTAGGTGTCGAAATTCCGTGGGATAGACAATGAAGTCAGAAATCTCGGTTAGAAACCCCTCCTACAAGAGTAATTCGTGACAATTGAATGGCTCTCTGAAAAACATTTGACATTTGACTGAAAGTTAGGTATAATTATGCTTTCTTATTTCTCTGAAAGCAGTCGAAAACAATAACAGTAGGCGTAGGTGTTCCTGTGGTTTGCGGAAAGTCTATCTATTGTGGAGGTAATTATGCACCTAATTACGCTGGACCCTTGGTCAGAAAAAGATATTCTTGAAACGGTTGAAGACAGCCTCAATATAAAAAAATATCCCGAAAAATATAGACACGCTGTAGGTGGGAAGAGCCTCTGTCTGCTGTTCCAAAAGACCTCCACGCGGACACGCTGCGCCGGTGAAATCGGTATTACACACCTCGGTGGACACGCACACTATCTCGATTGGCGGACAACAAACTTCGCTTTAGCCGATCTCAGCGACGAAATGCGTGTGCTCTCGGCGTATGTTGATATTATTTTAGCGCGCTTCTTAAAACACGCAGATCTCGTTGAAGCCGCTGCTGCCGCAACTGTCCCAATAATTAACGGGTGCTGCGACAAATACCATCCAACACAGGCACTCGGTGATCTAATGACAATACAGGAGCATCTCGGTAGACTTGAAGGTGTCAAATTGTGCTTCATCGGTGTGCATAACAACGTCTGTAATTCACTGATTGCTGCCGGAATGAAGGTAGGTATTGAAGTCACTGTCGTCGCACCGGAAGTGAACCCCGCTGCTGTTGATAAAGCACTATGGAACGCAGCCGCTCGGAAAGGTCTTTATAAAGTGCTTGACACCGGAAGTATCAACGTCGGCAGTGCGTTGGAAAGCGTCATCGCCGAAAGCGATATTGTCTATACGGATACGTGGGTGGACATGGAATTTTTCACAGATCCTGCTTTTGCTGAAGAACGAGAACGGCGGCTAAAAAAGATGATGCCCTACCAATTGAATACCGAACTCTTAAACGGACACGAGTGCAAGATTATGCACTGCCTTCCCGCACATCACGGATATGAGATTTCGGGTGAACTCGTCAACGATGAACGCTCAATTATCTTTGAACAGTCCGAAAACCGTCTCCATAGCATGAAAGCGATCCTGCTCAGATTGCTTGCGCACGCCTAATTCACCCGCTATGATAAAAGGAAATTTTTCTTGGACCAACATCCCTCTTTTTCATACGACGAAACGTTAAAAGAACTTGAATGCAGCAAGTGTGGTGAAACGTATCCGCATACCGAGCCTCAGAATGTCTGTAATACCTGTGGGAAACCGCTGCTTGCGCGTTACGCGCTTGAACAACTATCAGAGACATGGACACGCGATACGCTGCTATTGAGACCCGCATCGCTCTGGCGTTATAGTGAACTTCTTCCTATATCCCATCCTATGGACATAGTGACGCTTGGAGAGACGATGACACCGCTCATCCGGACGAAAAGATTAGGCGCGAAGTTTGGGCTTCCAGAGGTATGGATAAAAGACGAGTCTCGGTTACCGACTGGCAGTTTCAAGGCACGCGGTTTAGCGATGGCGGTATCCAAGGCGAAGGCTCTCGGATTGACCCAGTTAGCAATCCCGTCCGCTGGCAATGCTGCTACAGCACTCTCGGTTTATGCCGCCGCCGCAGGCATCACCGCACACATCTTTATGCCACAAGACACACCCGCTTTCAATAAAGAGACGTGTCAACTCGCAGGGGCGAACGTTACGCTGATTGATGGGCTCATCAACGATGCTGGCAGAATTGTCGCTGAACGTAAGGCGCGTGAAGGGTGGTTTGACGTATCGACTCTCAAAGAGCCGTACCGAGTAGAAGGCAAAAAGACAATGGGATTTGAACTTGCAGAGCAATTGGGTTGGGAACTCCCCGATGTTATCATCTATCCAACGGGTGGCGGCACAGGGATTGTTGGGATGTGGAAAGGCTTTGCGGAATTAGAGGCGATCGGATGGATCGGTAAGAAAAGACCACGCTTTATCTCGGTGCAATCAACAGGCTGCGCGCCAATTGTTAAGGCGTGGGAAGAAGGGGCAACCGAAGCGACTCCGTGGCGTGACGCGCATACCGTTGCGAGCGGTTTACGCGTGCCACAAGCGATCGGCGATTTTCTTATTTTAGAGGCGATTCGTAAAAGCGATGGTGCCGCGATTGCCGTTTCAGATGATGCCATCCGTGAGGCAATGCAACTACTCCCGACAACCGAAGGACTTTTGACCTGTCCTGAAGGTGCAGCGACCGTCGCTGCACTCAAACAACTTGTTGTGAACGGAATGATTGAACCTTCCGAGCGTGTTGTCCTATTCAATACGGGTGGCTATCAAGCATAAAGCGTAATCACTACCGATTTTCAAGATAGTCGTAAGTTGGCTTTTCCTTGGTTTCCTCTCCTTCTTCAGACTCCTTGTTCCTGAGATGGTAGCCTACCTCAGACTTACGTACCGATATAATCGGATAGGGACCATCAAATCCAGTGACTACGCCTTGGATTTCAACTGGTTTACCGCTATTTCCGGCATCCGTCCGAAGTTGATCAAATTCAGGATTCGCGTCGAAAACGAATTTCTGTCCCTGATTCCCGGTGGTGAATGCATGCTGGATATTAGAGGTGTCAGGTCGCCAGCGTCGCCACGACGGAACGTTTCGGATATAACTCCGCGAGAAACCTGGGTGTGCGAAGAGGTGACCGCGAATAGTAGCCTCAGTTTTGAGGACACGAGCACTCCCAAGCCCGTGGCGACCCCGAAAACGCGAATCATTAAGCTGTCGCATGATGTCATAGACATCAAACGTATGCGTCTCACTGTATTCATTAACGCCGTGTCTCGGCTTGACTTCCACAACGGTCGTGAAAAGTCGCTTCCTACCGTGTTTGTCAACAGGTGTGCTGAACGTAATATCCTTTGGATCTGCCCACGGTTTCAACAATCGTCGAATCTGCCACGCATCGGCATTGCTCACAACATCGGAAATCTCTATTTTCAAGACGACGGGTTCCTCAGCCATGCTCACCATACTGATTCCTACAAATAGAAGGACCACCAGAAAAGTGAGCCAATAGAAATGTGTACGTTTCATTTTCATCCCCTCGCTTAATCTGTAGGTTTAACGTTTCTTGCTCTCATTATACACTATTTGAAAAAAAAAGTTCCCAAAAAATTACAAGTATTCAATCCGATGGTTCCATAACCTAAAATGTCCTTTGATTCAAATGGAACATAGTGATGTTTCCTAATCGTCTATTATTAATGACGCGTTTTACGAGTGAAAAGGGTGCATAATTTTAGAAAATATCAAAATTCTACGTTTTGCAACGTGAGTTTGATCGTCTAAAAATGTAAACGTTCAGCACCACAAAGAAGTTTACAGTGTGTCACATAATTTACGAGTTCGCGCTTTTACGTTGGAAACCCGCTATCCAGCTTAATTCGACGATGTAGTATAATACTGGCAAGACGAGCAGCGTTAAAAGTGTGGCTGTTATCATGCCACCACTGATGACAATTGCAAGCGGTTTCTGGAGTTCTGCCCCCGAACCGTGTGCGAGTGCGAGTGGAAGCATCCCTAACCCTGTGGTCAGTGCTGTCATTAACACTGGACTGATGCGCTCCTCGGCACCTTTTATGACAGCATCGTAGAGCGACATGCCTTCTGAACGCAGTGTGTTAATGTGTGTCACCAAAATGATGCCGTTTCGTACAGCGATACCGAACAGTAAAATAAAACCTACCATTGATGGAATACTCAACACACCGCCGGTGAGGAAAATACTGACAACACCACCGATCAACGCTAAGGGTAGGTTCAACATCACCAACAGTGAAAGCCGAAATGAACCCATTGCCAGAAACAGTAGAACACAAATACCAGCAATCACAAAACCTGTCTGGATCAGGATTCTTCTTTGTGCTGACTGTTGACTCTCAAACTGTCCACCATAGGTAAGAAAATACGCTTCGGGTAGATCGATATGTTCGTTAATCTTTTGCTGAACTTCGGCAATAAAATTACCGAGATCCCTGCCTTGAACATTACACTGAATGACGATACGCCGAGAGACGTTCTCGCGGTTGATTGTATTTGGTCCGTAGCCGAAACTGACATCGGCGACCTGTTTTAACCGGACGAATGCCCCTGAGGGTGTTTTGAGTTCCAAGTTCCCGACAGATTCAAGGGTGTTAACAAGTGTCGGATCAACCCGAATCAGAAGCGCATATTGGCGTTGCCCTTGAATAATCTGACTGACTGCTTCGCCTTTGAATGCGGTTTCTGTAAAATGGGTCACGTCCTCAACCTTCAAACCGTAGCGTGCCGCTTCATGACGCTTGACTTTGATCTGAAGTTGTTCGACTTGTACCTGCTGCTCCACTTGTAAATCGGCTACCCCTTCAATTTCTGAGATAACCGCTTTGATCTCCTCCGCTTTCTGTCTGAGTGTACCAAGATCTGGCCCAAACAACTTCAACGCCACTTGTGCGCTGACCCCAGACAAAAGGTGGTCCAGACGGTGTTGGATCGGTTGACCGACGGATACAAGAACGCCCGGAAAGTTTTCTGGAGATAGCAGCGTGCGTACTTCAGTCAGAATCGCTTCCCGTGTTTTTTCCCGTTCATCGGGCGGTATAAAATTCACAAGGATTTCGTGTGTATTCACATCGTGGGCATGCTCATCGGCTTCCGCACGTCCTGTGCGACTGCTGACACTTGTCACTTCTGGAATTGTTAAGAGCCGCGTTTCTATCTCTCTACCGATACGTGTCGATTCGCCCAACGAGGTTCCGGGAGGTGAAAAGACACTGATGATGAATGTGGCTTCATCCATAACGGGTAAAAATTCGCGCCCCAAACGCGGAATTGCTGTCACTGTCAACGCTACCAATAACAGTGCTAACACCACAACTGTCCAACGCAGACGCATAACCAGCGCAAGCATAGGGCGATAAGCGCGTTTAATCCACACAACTACAGGACTCTCTTTTGGCGGTGGTGGTTCTGAATCGGAGTCTGTTCTCATGTGCTGCCATCGGAAACGGGTTAGCAGCAAATCGCTTAGGACGGGAACCACTGTGAGCGCAACGAGTAGTGATGCTGCCATGGAGATAACAACCGCCCAACCGAGTGGACGGAACATCCTGCCCTCCATGCCGCTGAGGCTAAACAACGGCACAAAAACGAGAATGATAATCAACGTCGCGAAAACAATTGATGCTCGAATCTCATCACTGGCGCGCGTCACAACTTCTGCTGGCGTTTCTTCTGGTTCCTCACCGCTATAACGGCGGCGGAAGTATTCCTGCAATCGTCGAAAGATGTTTTCGACATAGACAATCGCGTCATCTACCACCATTCCGACAGCAATCGCCAGACCGGCGAGCGTCATGATGTTGAGGGTGTCTCCCTGCGAAAGCAAGGCAATCACTGCGATGATTAGCGAGAGTGGAATCGCTGTTAGGGTAATCAGTGCGGTACGGATGTTAAAGAGGAAAATCACCAGAATGATGACGACGAGAATAGCGCCATCGCGTAGCGCATCTTTGACAGTATCAACGGCACGGTGAATCAACGCTGCTTGTGAGTATTCAACTTTAATCTTTACGCCTTCAGGCATTGACCGCTCCAGTGATTTCAGGGCGGCAGTAACTTTATCACTGAGGTTTATCGTATTAATGCCCGGTTGTTTGATGACCTTGCCCAAGACGGTTTCTTTGCCGTTGTGACTTCCAGCACCGCGCCGAATTTCTGGGATTGACCCAATTTTCACAGTAGCGACATCCTTAACAAGAATCGGCGCACTGTGACCGCGGACACTTACAACAACGTTTTCAATATCGGCAACCGTAGAAATCCGTCCCAACCCTCGAATCATTAGTTCGCGCGACGCTTTGATAAGGAAACCACCAGCGGAGTTTTCGTTGCTCTTCTCAAGTGCCGAAGCAACGTCTTCGAGTGAGATATGATAACTTATCAACCGCTCAGGATTGACGAAAACTTGAAATTGTTTCACGTATCCGCCAATGTTGATTACGTTAGCGATACCACCCTGCGACTGCAGTTGGTATCGGATGACCCAATCTGCCAAGTCCCGCATCTCCATCTCGTCAAATTCTCCTGTTTCATCAACAAGGGCATATTCTATAATCTCACCCAAGAGAGAAGAAGTCGGTAAGATTATCGGAGCATCAACGCCTTCCGGCAGATCTGGTGCGACGAGTTGCAGCCGCTCAGAAACCATCTGTCGTGCGAGAAATATGTCCATGCCCCAGTCAAATTCAATAAAAACGAGGGACAAACCGATTGCCGACGAAGACCTGACCCGTGTAACACTCGGTGCACCGTTCATCGCGCTTTCAACGGGTAGTGTGACGAGTGTTTCCATCTCCTCTGGTGACCAGCCGTGTGCTTCAGTCAGGACGGTAATACGGGGTGGGTTGATATCAGGATAGACATCAATTGGTGCTGATTGAAACATACGGAAGCCGATGATAACCGCGACAATCGTGCAGGCGATGACGAGGAGCCTGTTTTTCAGTGAAACCTCGGTGATTTTCGACCACATTGATTCTTCTCCTCTACCTGCTTTAGTGCGGATGTCCGTGTGTATCAATAGCTTGAGAAGGCGCTGCAATGGCTCTCATCAGTTGATGCGCCCCTTGAACAACCACTAACTCGCCCGGAAGCAGATCGCCTTTGACTTCTATGTATCGGTCATCCTTAGCACCGACCACAATCTCGTGTCGGGTGTAAGTCGCACCGTACTCAACAAAAACAAACCGACTCCCTCCGTCTTCAATCACAGCATTCAGAGGAACGCTCAAGACATCGGTGCCTTTGTCGAGGACAATTATCTGTTCAGCAAACATCCCGGGTTTCAGTTGACGATCCGTATTTTTGATTTCTGTCCAAAAGTGAACCGTCCGTTCCTCTGGATCCACAATATCTGAGATGCCAGAAATCTCACCTGTAAAAATTGTCTCAGGGTAAGCAGCAACGTGAATCCGAACCTCACCACCTATTTGCCATTTATCCTGAAGAAGCGCGAGTGTGTCTTCGTGTACCTCACCTTGAATCCAGACGATGTCGGTATTTAGTATTGAGAAAAGGACATCACTCTTTTCAACCGTTGTGCCAACTGTAACATACTGCTGGGTGATTTGTCCAGAAGCCGGTGCTTTAACAGAGAACATCGCAGAAGGTTGACCTGTTTGAACAATCTTGTTGATGGTGTCGAGTGTGAGTCCGGACGCTTGCATCTTCTGTCGAACTTTATTCAAGATGATATTAGCGTTACGTAGTGCTTCTTCTAATTGCAGCACGCCCTCCAACGCTTCCGAGCTTTCTACAAAGGCGAGATAGTTTTCAATCAAGGCATTGGTGGATATATCATCAAAAGACGTAATCGAACCGGTTTCAGTCAAGGTCTCGAGAAGCGTTTCAGTTAATCCAGCAGCCAGTGCTCGCTGTTTGTTCGCTGCGACCTTAATAGCAGTGAGTTCGTATGCGACTTCTGCATCAACCAACCTTGTTGTTTCCTCACTGAGCACGGCATATTTTTCCAGTGAAGTCTCTGGATCCAGTAATGAGAGGATAGGTGTCTCTCCGCTGTCGTGAAGTATCTTTTCCAACATCTCTTCACTGATGCCGAGAATCTGAAATTGTCGCTTTACATCTGCTAACTCGTTTTTTGCTTTTTTGTGTTCTGCCTGTTTTGCTATCAATTCTTTCTGAGCTGAGATACGTTTTTCTACAAGGGTTTCAATCCGCGTGAGTGTGTTCTCAAGTAATTGGAGTTCAACATGCGCTTTGATTAATCTAAAGCGCATCTGTTCTAATGCTGAGGCAATCTGTGTTGCGGCGAGAGTTCTGCGTCTTTCAACTGTTGTTTGGAGCTCCTGCAGCTCGGAAAGCGATTGTAGGTAGTCAATCTGTCGAGTTTGCAATTCCCGCCGAATTTGCTTGGCGAAAACTTCTGTGAGTCTGGTTAATTTGGAGACTAAAGACTGCTGTTGAGATGCTGCTTCAATGAGTTCGATCTGTGCTATCTGTAAGTCGAGGCTCTCCAATTCGAGAAGCGTATCCCCTTTTTTAACCGTTTGACCGACATTGAAATGGATACGTTTCACAATACCACCGGTTCTTGGTGTAACAATTGCTTGTCGTTTAGGGTGTGCTATTACGTTTCCATGAACAGGCACAACCGTCTCAATTGCCCGAATGTCAACTTCATCAGTCTTCAGACCGATATTAACTTTTGCTTTGTCGGTGAGCGTCACTGTATTCTCTTGGCTGTGTGCGTGTCCGGCTTGCTCACCATGGGTATGTGCTTGCTCAACGTGAACATGTGCTTCAGCCCAAGTCAATGTAAGCGTAAGGTTTAGCGCAACCAAGCCTCCTATTACGATAACGGAGATTGCCAAAAGTGGTGTAATATGAGAATAACGTAACATTTTGATTTCTCCTTATATTGTCCATCAATCATTGCCATTGCGGAGTTGTGATGTGGATTTGAGAGATGTACCTACAGCGGCTTCAAGTTCAGCCAACGCCTTATGGTACGCGCCGAGTGCGTCGAGATAGGCAAATCGTGTATTGATGAATTCGTTCTGCATTAAAATAACCTCTAAAAGTTCTGCTTCTCCCAATTCATAGGCAGTACGTGTCAACTCGAGGTTTTCATTGAGTAACTTCAGCGAATCACCTTCATAAAATTTCAGGGTTTCTTGCGCAGTACGCAGCGAAATAAACGCTGCTATCACCTGTCGTTCGATTTTTCGTTCACGCGTGCTAATTTCGACAGTATCTACTCGCTGCTGAGCTTTTGCAGCTTTTATCTCGGCACGGTTCCGGTTGAAGAGTGGCAACGGTATTGAAAATTTCACACCGAACGCATTCTCATTTGTGCTGCGTTCGGCAATTGCACCGACACCCAGATCCGGGATATTCGACGCTTTCGCAAGTCGCAGTTCACTTTCAGTCAATTGCGCGTTTAATCGGAGCGATTTCAAGTCAGCACGGTGCGCGAGTCCTTGCGTCTTTAAGGTCTCAAGTGTCCAGTTTTGAGAGGGTTCTGGTAATATTTTTTCATGCAAATCACCGACGGCAATACGTGCTGTTACGAGCGGAGTGCCCATCAACCCGTTTAGTGTTAGTTGTGCCAGTTGTAATTTGCTTTCTAATGTTACTACTTCACGCAGTGCCGATTGTAGCTGAATATTCGCCAGATTTGTTTGTGTAACCGAAATGTCACCCGCTTCAAGCCGAGTTTGAGCAATCTCATGCATCTGTTCATTATGTTTGACGATCTTTCTGGTTAACTTAAGTTTCTCTTGGACAAGCAGTAACTCATAAAAAGCACCTTTCACCGATTTCGTGAGCGATCGTGATGCTTCATTAAGTTCGGCATTTACTTTTTCGAGTTGTGTCTTTGCAATTTGTTTCCGATGCCCGCGCTGTCCACCAAGTTGGAAAGCCTTGGTTAATTCAAGGGTCTGTTCAGCGTGAGAACCTCCAAGAAACTTGGTTTCAAGTGCGGGGTTTCTAAGTAGTGCGATACCGTCAATTCGAGCGCGCGCCACTTTAACCTTTTCACGCATTGCGTTAAGTTCTGGATTCTCACGCAGCGCGGTCTCGATTGCGATCTCAAGTAAAATTTTGCTTTCTTCATTTGAAAATGCAGTCGGTATTTGTGTCATGCTTAATATTGACAGACAAATTCCGACAATCATAAAAATGTGGTTGAATGTAGTTTTCATACGTAATGCTCACCTCCGTGTCAAAGAAAGAAATGAATTGAGAATCTCTGTCTGTATTTTCTGGGATTGCTGAATACGTGGGTGTTTCTAAATACCGATGATGCGTCTGTGGATACTCGGTGCATAGTTGATGATAATCAAATCAGCACGAGTTAGCATCTATTTCGTGAATGCCCAGACACAACAGTTATCGGGCATAGATAGGGTTTAAATGAGAAGTGTTATAGTCTGAAGAGATATAAGTGTCGGATCAATAAATGAAGGGATGTTCTGACATGGCGTAGAAATTAGAATCGTAGCAGAACGTTTCTGACATGTTCCAAGGGCAAGTGAGGAAACCGTGGGGTGTATTAACACGTCGTTTATAGGAACAAGGTATGGTTCGGTGTTTAATGGAACGAAGATGGTGAGGTCTATACACGAGCCACAGTGATCTTCTTCCGAAGCATCTCCAGTGATCGTGGGTTCCGTGTGTTCTGGGTCAAAAGCATGCGCGTGGGTGCAACGTCCATTGGTAGAGGCTTCAAATGCGACGTGACCGTCTGCGCCGATGCATAGAACATAGTTGGACAGCTGCGTCGGAATGATGGTAAGATAGATGAGTAACCCAATCAAAGGAATGGCAGTACTCTTTTTTTTCACTAAAATAAATTCCATCGTGTGCTTCTCAAAAGTGGTATGAAGTTTCAAGGACATTCAGTTCGTTAATACTTGCTGCGTTCGCTACGAGAAACAAAGTTCAGACACTTTTCAATAAAGTATATAGCACTTCCCAAGAAAAATCAAGAAAAAACGGTATAGAATCCCGAGCTATTCAGTTTTCTTGTTGGAGAGATCCGCGGATCCCAACGTTCCAAAAAAATCCGCTGAATCTGCCCCATTTCGTGCAATTTTGTGACAAAGTATGCCCTATTTTGTGCAGGATTTTACGGTTATTGTATGAAGTATCCTATCCGTGTGATATTGTTCAGATCGGCACGAAATTTGCTACAATGCTACAAAATAAGTGAGGCGTATCTCATAATTTTTAGGTATGTTATAGGGATCGCGTGGATATGCAAAATTCCTTGAAAATTACACAGAAAAATGCTACTATTTAAAACATGGACTCTATTCCATAGGCTTTAAGTTAGTCAACATATAGGACAAAACAGGAGATATTTGCTATGAAAAAGGTGTTTTGGGTAGCGGTGCTGTTTGTGATGAGTGTTGCTACCAGTTACGGACAATATAACGGTGAATGTTGGGTTGTGAGTGGAGGGGATACGGTTTACAAATTACATGCGAATGGCAATGCCGATCCAACAGTCATTCCGAATCTGACGCAAGCAAGTGCTGCAGAAGTCAACCCTACCGATGGTGTCGCTTGGATCGCTATTTCCGCCGCGAACGCTGTCTTCAGGTTTGATCAGTCAACAGGCGAATTTACACAAGCACCGGCGATTGAACGCCCAAATATGATCTCTGTGAATCCAGCAGATGGTACTGTCTGGGTGGCAGGACTTAATGGGGCATGGAAATTATCAAGCGATGGAAAACAAATTCTCGCACAGGTGATTCCACAAGGTGGCAACCCAAACGTAGAAACGGGTCGATTCAATGTCGCTGTGAACCCGAAAGATGGTAGCTGCTGGATAGCGGATGCCCGCGGTCCCATCAATCGTTACGATGCCAATGGTAATCTGATCGCAACCGGTCCGACGATGCAAGAACCGAAGGCAGGTGTAGCTGTTGATTACGAGGGAAATGCGTGGGTCGCTGATAGTCAGTTTAACACCCTCGTTCGAGTTTCAGCAACTGGTCAAGAGCTGGCAAAAATTACGACTATCCCCAGTCCAACTTCGCCGCGCATCAATCCTAAGGATGGCAGTGTGTGGGTAGTTTCAAATCAGTCTATGTTAATAAACTTATCAGCAGATGGGATGAAGATGAATGAATTTCCCGCTGGTATGGCTGTTGTTGGAATAAGTCTCTCGCCTGCAGATAACGGTATTTGGGTCGCGGATATGCTTGGCGCGACATTCACAGGCGAAGTCAGCAAGTTCTCTACAAATGGAACGAAACTCTTCGCGAACCCGATTCCGCAGCCTTCCTCCGTTTCGGTCGGATTTTGGGAAGGAAATTAATCCTGAACCCTCACGGATTGCGTCGTTACATTCGTCTACGCATAGAGCCACTCGCGGGCATGGCTACAACTTCACAGATAGATCTAAATGAGGTGTATTATGGTTAGGTCTCACCTTTTGGTAAAGCATTCAGGTTTTCAAAGATTGCTGTTAAAATTCGCAATCGGAATTTATATTGTTGGATTGTGTGCCACGAGTGGATTCGCGCAGCTTCCGGATTTCCGTGTTGATGCTAATAGTATTACCTTTTCCAACCCGACCCCCGTTGAAGGGGAAGAGATTACCATCTCGGTTGAAGTGAAGAACATTGGGGATGCTACCCCGACGATGAACGAAGATCTCGTCGTTGAGCTTTATGAGGGGGATCCAGCGACGCAGCCCCTCCAAATCGTCTGTAAGGACGTGATTTTGGAACTGAAGCCCAAACAGATCGGTAGGGTGAAAACGCAATGGCAACCGCCGCCCGGTAAAACGGAAATTTATGCTGTTGTTAACCCGGCGGGAGATAAGCATATTGAGGAAGCAGATGCGGGGAATAATATTACGCATACGGCGGTTGTCGCACAAGCATTGACTTTTCCGTCTGTTACGTCCGAAGAGATTCAGAACTCTATAACGAAAGGGATCGCTTGGATAGAAGCACAGCAGGGTAAACACAGTCGGACCTGTTTGCAATGTGGAACCGAAAACCAACTCATTTTAATCTGCATTACCTGTCAGGCAAGTCTGAAAGGGCTCGCTGAAAATTTTGAACCGGCTGCTGTGTGGAATTTCGGCGAAGATCAGACCCAAGAGACAGCACTGGCATTGCAAACCTTGTTCGCAACAGGACACGCAGCTTCGCATCCATCCGTTAAGAGAGGCTTGGAATTCTTGCTCGAACAGGATTGGAATGAATTTGCGGTTTACCAATATGCGGTTATTATTCCGGTGCTGGTAGCGACGCAAGACGAAGCGCACAGGGAACGCGCCCAATTTGCTGTGAATCAATTAATCAAAAAACAACTTCCTATTAGGGGTAGTGATTACACAGATCCGAGAGATGATGGCGGTTGGGGCTACGGTTACACTGCCGATGGCGCGCACATGAACATGGTTATCTATGCGCTCTATGCTGCGAAGCAGTGGGGACTTGATATTCCGCAGGACGTATGGACGCGCGCCGAGAACTGGATTCGTCGAAACCAGACCGAAACGGGTGGATGGCTCTACAATTTGGTTGACGACGGCTCACCTTGGGCGATCGGTGTCTACGGTAGTATGACCGCAACCGGATTATGGGCACTCCGGGCATGTGGGGTCCCAGTCGGGGATCCACAGATCCAAAAAGGCATGGCATGGGTGAAAAAGCACTGGACTTTAACCCGGAATCCGGGTTCCAACTCATGGCTTTATTACTATTTACTTTCACTGCAACGTTTCTGTGACATTCCACCCACCGTAAACACGTTTGTTGGCTACGATTGGTACGATGAGATTTCACGGATGATGGTGACACAACAAGAGCCTGATGGAAGATGGCGTGGCTCTGAGAGCGATTTTTTGGCGACGTGTTTCGCTGTGATGTCCTTAAGCCATGCGCTTGCCGGTCCAACGGAGCCAAATATCGGGATTGTCCCACGAAGTCTTCGATTTTCACCGCCTGCGCCGCGCGTCGGTGAGGTGGTTCGGCTCAGCGCGACCCTTCGTAATACGGGAACCCCTTTTGACGGGATTCTCAACGTCCATTTTCACGTGAATGGCGAACAGGCTACCACAGCCGAAGTGCTTTGGACACCGAAACTTGGAGAGACTGTCGTTTCAGCTGACTGGGCACCTACGATGGAAGGTGAAATGGAACTCGTAGCGCATGTAGACCTAACGGATGCAGATGAAAGCGACAACACGGCTTCAGAAAAACTGACAATCCATTCAAAATCCACGGCGGCGACGGATGTCCAGTTGATGCCACCGACGCAGTTGAGTGAAAATGTTTATCAACTCGGCAACGTCGTTTTCGATACCAATAAACGTGAGGTAAGTGTGCCGGGTGAAATTAACATTGTGGGTGGAGATGCGAATATAGAATTCTTCGCGTGTGGCAAACTCGGCAAAACACATGAAAGCATTTTGATCGTTGACGCAGAACCGATTTATATGTTTACGGTACTCGGTGCTTTAGATTTCAAGCCGGGCATGAACCTTGAGGTCGAAGGCGATCCGAGGATGCCGATAGGTTCGCCTGTCGAAATTTGGGTAGAGTGGTACCAAGGTGAGGAGGTGGTTTCGCGCCCCGCTCGCGAGCTGCTATGGAACGCCTTTACAGAGCAGCCGATGCAAGATACAAAATGGATTTTCACAGGTGGACGCAATAAAAATGGGCAGTTCACGACGCAGCTTTTCCATAACATTGTTGCTGTCTATCGCGATCCAGATTCCTTATTCAATCACCCTTTACCTACTGGCACAGACGACAGAACTTATCGTGTTAATACCAATGTGATTCCGCCAAAAGGGACAAAGGTAAAGTTAATTATTCGACCCGTCACGGCTTAGAGGGAAACGATGCCAATATTTGAATATCATTGCGCTGAATGTGCTACTGATTTTGAAGTACTTCAGCGTACACGTGATACCAACAAACTTCCGAAATGCCCAAGTTGTGGTGCGGAGGACACCAAGAAACGCTTCTCCGCGTTCGCTACCGCCGGGACCCAAAAGGAGACCACCGGCGATAACGCTACCTGAGCAATTCCAACTGCGGACAGTTTGTCCTAATCCTATCTCCAGTCCTAAAATTTGACCTGTAGAAACCTAACCGCAGCAAACCTGTGTTTGTGTCCTATAGGGTTGTTTGTTAGGTAAACACCTGTTGGTAAACGTGCTTTGATAAAGTTAAGGAAACATGAATGAAGCAAAAGCTGCCAAATCCGCCACCCAATATCCTCCGCGAAATCCAAAATGATAAAGTCTTACCGGTGTATCTGCTTTGTGGTGAGGAGAATTTCCTCATTGAAGGGACGCTTAAGCAGATGCTCGACCACTTGCTTACACCTGAGACACGCGATTTTAACCTCACATTTTTAGAGGACACCAATATAACAATTCGAGAAATTTTGAGTCAAGTTGATCTCTATCCAGTCATGTCAAAATGGCGGGTCGTGGTTGTCCGAGATGCACCGTTCTTTAAAACACAGCAACGCACAGTACCGATAACAATCATCCGAAATGCGTTCAAAATTGAAATTACAGACCTACAGAAATCTATCTCTACAATGGCAAAACTATTAGAGGTTGGTGTTGAGCAGATTGCCGAAAATCATTTTGACTTTACAAATGCGGTGAATGCGCTTATTGATGAGTTAGGGGCGAAACTGACCGATGAAGAGCGCGGTTTTCTGGAACGTTTACCGCAAATCGCCGAACAACTGGATACAACCGCTGCGGGAGTGGATAATACCGACGACACAGCCTTACTACTTGAATGGCTGCAAGGCGATCTTCCAAAAAGTAGCGTCCTGATATTTACGGTGCGGGGGGCTGTAAACGAACGGAACCGTGTTGTTAAAGCCATTGAAACTGTCGGACGCTACCGGTCTTTCAACCCTGTAGAAGCGGGGCAGTCGCTGAACCGAGACCCATTGTATAAAAAGGTCTCGGACAAATTCGCTGAATACGGTAAGCAGATAACACCACGTGCGTTCTCGCAACTCCGAGATCGAACTGGCGGCGATATGCACACTGTTGCTGAAGCCATCAACAAAATCGTCAATTTTGTTGGCGACAAACGCCAAGTTGACGAACAAGATGTGCGGAATATGGTAGCGCAGCGTACGTTTGATGGCATTTTCGATCTCACAGATGCGATCGGTAGACGCTCAATCGGACAGGCGTTGAAAGGACTGCACGAGGTGTTAGCAAGCGGTCAAGAACCGATCTACGTGAATATAATGATCGTAAGGCAATTCCGATTCGCCTTACAAGCGAAGTTAATCGCTGAAAGACAGGGACTTCGAACCTTCCGAAGCCGGATGCCGCTTCGCGATTTTACGACGAATATTTTCCAACCGCTTGCTGAAGAAATAAGGGGACTTCTACCTAACTCAACGACTGACAATATTCTGAAACAGAACCCTTATGTTGCCTACAAAACTTTTCAGTCGCTCAACGCTTTCACGGTTGAGGAATTGGTCGCTGCGCTTGAGAAAGCCTTAGAAGTGGATATCCAGCTGAAAACAAGTACCTCAGATGCCACGTCCGTTTTGGAGCAATTAATATGTGAGCTTTGCACTGCCTCAACAGAGAGGAGGTCCGGTGCTCGCTAACACAAGACTGGATCAGTTAGGAAACCGACAGTGTTTTTATTGCGTATTATTAAATATATGTATTGATCATAATTAAGGAGTTTTTTATATGAAAGGCACAAGACCTTTAGATAATGCCGAGATCCGAAAAGTGTCGGAGGCTTTTGGCGGGACGTTCGCCATTCGGAATCGGAGTCTGTTTATGTTAGGCGTATCCGTCGGTGGACGGATTAGCGAATTGATCGCGCTGAAAGTGGACGATGTCTGGCAGAACGGGAAGCCAGTCAAAGATCTGCTGTTTGATCGGAACATTGTAAAAGGCGGTGAGGTATCAAGAGCCGTGCCTGTAAATGTAGACGGTAGGGAGGCGATTGAGGGGCTCATTGCTTGGCATGCTGAGTTATTTGGAAGTATTGATGCTGATCGTCCGCTGTTTCCATCACGGAAAGGGCGAGGCAGGAAGCCAATGACAAGGATAGCGGCGCACGATGTACTAAAACTGGCGTTTGAGGCTGCAGGGTTAAACGGAAAACTCGGCACGCATTCCCTGCGGAAGTCGTACGCACAGCGTCTTTATGAACAGACGAACGACATTTATGCCGTGCAGGAGATGTTGGGGCATAAAAGTGTGGTAACGACACAGCGGTATTTAGGTGTAAATTACGCCAGTGTGCGGGAAGCATCGGAGGCGATGTCAATTCATTTTGAATCTAACGTAAGTACGAAAACGTTAAGTTCGGTCAATGATGCTGCGGATGAGGAACTTTTGATTGAGTTGCTCCGTAGAGGCTATGATGTGGCGCGTCTGCTTCAGAAAGACGAATCGAAACAACCTTTTCAACTGACTACAGAGGAAGATCTATCAGCCGAAGATAATCTTTATTGATAGGATGGGCGGACTATGGTGAAATAAAATATGTGGGCATTTAGGTAAACAATCGTTCTTATCTTCGCTGGCGAAGTTACAAACTCCGCCAGTTTTCTTATGCGTAGATAATTATGGGTTTTGTTATAGTTTCCAATGATATAGGCAATACAGAAAATTGATTTCCATTTTTTACTATCCTTTTGTGTCTTGCAGACTCTAATGGGGTAACATCACAATTGGTTAAAAAAAATTGGAGGAATTAAAAATGGAACAAATCACACTCATCGTCGCTATTATATTTGCGAGTATCTCAGTAACAACCCTTGGATGCCTCTGGTTGAGTCTATCTTACTTTAAAAAGAAAAAGGGGCTAACAAAAGGAGCATCGCAAAGCGACATGGCAGCACTGCAGCAAAAAGTGAAAGACGTTCAAGAAGAAGTTGTTGTCCTCAAAGAAGAAGTGCAACGGCTCATCCGAATCGCCAAAGGCAAAGATGCGTGAAGGAGGGAACTGACATGTTGATGCTACTACTACTGATTTTTCTTGGGTTGGTGTTCTTCTTTGTGCTTCAGGCTGCCGCTGCAATTACGACTATTGTAACGATAGCCGTCGGCGTGACAACAATTACGATTATCGCATGTGTTTGGGTGGCGACATCGTACTACCTCAAAGAGTCGGGATACGAACCGAAAGCTGCGCAGCAGATTTACCATCAGGTGGACTCGGATTTAAAACAGATTGTTGGAGATCTGCAGGAAATCCGTTTTGAATTGGAAGATGTTGAGCCGCATCTGCGGAATATGGAATTTTTAAAGTACGCCCGCCAAAATCGTGAAACAGAAAATTAGCGTCGTAAAACGGAAAAGTTAAACTGTTCCGCATCAACCTGTTACAACGCCTTGTATTTTTTGGGTAGGGTTACCATAGAGGGGCATCTTTTGCAAAGGGCTTGTAGGGCATTCTCGAAAGCTTTTTTTCAAGGCACCTTGCATAAGTAAAATCTGCTGATGATCGAATTCTACTGATGATCGGTGCAGGGCATGTCTTTCTGGTGCAGCAGTTCCTTGAGGATTCAGGCGATTACATCGTCGAAAGCCCGTTGAAATACCTAAAAGCGGAGCATGCTAATTGATGAACATCAAACGAAACCGACAATCATCATTCTCAGCAGCGGACGCTTAGTTAATCCGGGAATGGATGGAAGTGATTATAAAATGGATGATGTCCTTGCGCCGAAACGACAATGCGAAATCAAGCAGTTGGTCGAACAGTTCAAGGCGTTTAATCCTATCACGGTAGCACTTGAGGTAGATTTTTCACGGAATGCTGAAATTAATGCAGAGTATCAAGGTTATCTGAAAGGAACATATCAACTGACACGCGGTGAGGGGAACCAGATCGGTTATCGATTAGCAAAACAACTCGGGCATTCAAAGGTATACTACGTGGATTATTTCCGAAGTAGCAAAGAAAATCCAAAGGCGCGCAGTGGACTTGGCGACCCCAAAATTGTATCTTTTATAATTAGATGAAGCAGTTAAAGTGTTAGGAGAACGGGTATTCTTTTAGGATGATAGATATTCCTAAATGAAAACTAAAGTATCTAAAGAATATCCGATGTGCTATCCTGGTCCACTGTTTCAATCCATGACCTGAATGAGAAGGAAATTTGGCAAATGAAAAGTATATTTCTACATCGTATTTCACCGTTTGTGATTTTCACTTCGTTTCTATTAACACTATACACTTTCGCGCAGGATGTCCACCAACCAACGCTGCCCAAAGAGGTAAAAGCATACCTCGGAAGGAGCGAGATAACCGATATAAAATTCTCTGATGATAGTACCCGCCTTGCAGTCAGCAGCAGCACCGGGACGTGGATATATGATGCACACACAGGCGATGAATTATTCAAACTCACAGAAAAGGATGATTTAGCAAATATAACCACATTTTCACCAAGAAATTCAGCCTCCGCGTTTTCGTTAGATGGAGAAACAATTGCGACCGCAGACCCTAACGGCACAATCACTTTGTGGGACACAGACGCTAATAACATACAAGGAACTTTCAGCGGACATAAATCCGAAGTTAGCGCGCTAGCATTTTCGCAAGAAGGAACGTTGCTGGCAAGCGGAACCCACGGTGAAATTCGTCTATGGGATGTCGTATCTCAGCGTGAACGCCTCACTTTCAACAGGTATACGAATAAAGTACTTGAATTGACATTCTTGGAGGATGGAAAAATCCTCGCCAGCGTTGATAAGGATGGCACACTCCGCTTGTGGGAAACTACCACTGGTGAATTACGAACTACTTTTGCAAAATTGATCGAAAAACCTAAAGTCTTGGCGTTTTCACCTAATGGGACTACGCTTGCCACTGCAAACTCGGCGGGCATTCTCCAGGTGTGGGAAACTACTACCGGCCGTAAAATCTTTTCACGGCTCACGGCGCATATAGGCGTAATCTCAACATTAGCTTTTACACCGAACAGCAAAACGATGGTCTCTGGTGGACAAGATGGCACTGTCCGGACGTGGGATGTCACAACTGGTAACCTACAACTGGCGGACTCCTTTGGACGAGCAACAGCAACTTGGGCGTTAGTAGTTTCTGCGGATGGATCTACATGTGCAGGAGGCATCCCCGCAGATGCGGACGCAACGATTCAGGTATGGGACGCAACTACAGGCAAACAAACCAAGCCTATTGCCTCAAAGCACGTAGGTGGTGAATGGATCCTTGCAATATCACCAGATGGGACCCGACTGGCGAGTGGCGGCAGAGACGGAAAGATCTTTATTATCAATACTGAGACAGGCAAAGAACTTTTCAGTTTTACAGAACATACCGATGGCATTAATACGTTGGTATTTTCGCATGATGGCACCCGCTTAGCAAGCAGTGGAAAAGACGGTAAGATTCGCTTATGGGACGTGGATAATGGTAATACACTCTTAACACTTACAGATGACTGCGGTTCATTAGCTTTCTCACCAGATAGAAAAATCCTTGCAAGTGTTGGTAGAGGTGTTAACCTTTGGAATCTGGAAACCGGTATCATTATGAAAACCCTTACCAAGTACGAAGGCTCAATCACGAAAGCACTAGTGTTTTCGCCGGACAGTAAAGCCCTTGTCACGGGCGGAATAGGTTTGAAATTATGGAATGTGGATACCGGTGTTCTGATAATGGGCCGTACCCAGTATGCTAACACTCAGGGTTTAAGTATAATCCAATCATTGGAATTCTCACCGGATGGGAAAATCCTTGCAATCGGGGACTGGGACGGTATTCTCTTATGGGAGTGGGATAAAATTGCTTCCTCTATACCTTCCTTTGATAGATGATGCTTCTTTTTACCCAAAACCAGTTTTCAACAGACATTTCAGTCGTGGGCATTTCAAGCAATCGCCCACCCGCGTCCAACGCTGGTTTCTGCTACTTCTGCTCGAATAAGGGTGATCCAGAAAGCCTGCATATCTATCCTGTAAAAGAGGGGTTATCTCAGAAGTCGGTGGATCCAGACGCTGTGCCGGTTTTTGAGGAGCAGATCCCTTATCGGAGCGTGTTAACCCAAGTTATGTTGCTGGTCCTGTTTAATCTGCTATTCTTTATTGTCGCATTGGTTTCTTTTCTGAAAAGCGATTTGAAATAGATATGAGGTCTGGTATTGAACTTACGTTAAAGTGCTAAAAAGTCAACCATCGATGAAACAGAACGCCTCTGCCCTCAGGTTCAACCACCCGCAACAAAACCTTTCCATCGGTAAAAAAATCCACCGCCATGAAACCCGTGTGCTGATGCGCGAACAAAGTATTTTCCCCAGACAACACTTCTGTTACCTTTCGACTCGCGGCCGCCCCGCTGACGAGGAGATAATCGACACTATCACCTTTTAAGACCTGTAAAGAGTGTTCATGTCCGGCGGCATAGATTAAAAGGGATGTGCCTTCAGGTGGCGGTTTGCGCGTGGAAAATGCCCGGTTGAGTTGCACTACCAAATTGTTGTATGGGGCACTGCCTATATCTTGATCGAATTTGTAAAAGTATTTCCTTGCATACGGATGCACTGAACCAATTATCGGTATTGGAATCCAGAGCCATTCTTCTAAAGCTCTGGTAGGAAAAAGATGTGCCTTCCAGTCAAAAGAGCCGCCGTGTGGGCCGTAGCTTTGCAACGGGTGGTGCCCCAGAACGATAACCGGCAATTCTGTATCTAATAGTGCTATAAGTTCTTCTATAACCGTTTCAGGTGATTTTTCTGGTTTTTCATGTTGATGGAGCCACCATTGTGTATCCAGTACAATCAGCCGGACAACGGGGTTAACTTTCGGCAGTTCAAGAGCAACTGGACCGGGTGAACCTCCAGATGGCAGGAAATTCTGTTCACCGGCAAGTGCATTATTGATAAACTTCTCTTGTGCAAGAAGCGCGCTATACCCTTCCGATCTTCCACTTGCCCAATCGTGGTTTCCGGGGATAAAGAGTCCGTGGACCCCCACATCTTTAACAACGGAGAGTTGTGGGACAAGTCGTTCCGCGGCTTCATGTTTTCGGCGTTCTGTCATCCCCTCTGGGTACATATTGTCCCCTAAAAAGACGATACTCGTTTTCGCAGCGTCCTTTTGTGCCCATTCACCGAGGGTTTTCAAGACCGGTTCATCCGGTCTCGGTTCGCCACCATCGCCGAGTAACAAAAGACGATAACGGAGTACGCCTGCTGTTTCGCTCTCACGTCTTTCGATATCAGGTATCTCTGGATGGTAATACGGCTTGGTATGACTGCACCCCGCACTTGTCAGCTGTATCGCCTGAATAATGCAACAGAGCAGAATGATATAGCCAGTGAAATTAGGGCGTTGATAAAATCGCTTCATTTTCTACAAAACTCCTATTATCATTTGCAATATTCAACAGGCAATTTTTACATACTTGTCCATTTTCGGATGCGTTCAGCAACTTCACCTCGCGGGACAATGTGCTGTTCCCTGTTTGTGAGGTCTCGAACTGCGACTGTCCCTGCTTCTACTTCATCGGAACCGAGGATGACGGCATACGGAATACCTTTGGTATCTGCATACTTTATCTGTGCGCTCATGCGCGCTGGGCGGCTGTAGACCTCCGCACGGATACCATTCTGGCGCAGAAGTGACGCTACTTTCAAGGATTCTGGCGCGAGGTCAGCATCGAAAACAGTGACTAATACCTGTGTTACTGTCTTTCCAACAGCGGATGGAAACATATCAAATTCTTCCATCACATCAATAATCCGCTCAATACCAAAACTGGTGCCTGTTGCCGGGTATCCCTGTTTGCTAAAACTTCCGATGAGTTCATCATATCGACCGCCACCGGTGATGCTCCCGATTTTAAGCTCCTCGACAACCGTCTCATAAATCGGACCTGTGTAATATTCCAAACCACGCACCATAGAGACATTCACCTTGTAGAATTCATCAGGCACACCAAGTGTTGTGAGATAACCGATCAGTGCCTCCAATTCCGAGATACCCTCTCGTGCGGCTCCGGAGTCGCTGAGTTGTTCACTGAGCGAATTTAGAACTGTCGCTGCATCGCCTTCGACCTCAAGCAGTGCGAGTAGTTTCTCAATAACAGGCTCCGGAATCTGGTTTTCGGCTAATTCTGATCTGACCCCTGCTAACCCAATCTTATCCAGTTTATCAATAGAACGGTATAGTCCGCCAAGCTGCTCGGTAGGTACGCCAGCGAATTGTCCAATGCCGGTGATGAGTTTCCGGTCGTTGATGTTAATCTCAAATTGCTTGAAACCGAGACGCGTTAGCACTTGATAGATGAGCGTGACGTTTTCAGCATCGGCAAGCATGCTCTCGCTGCCCACTGTGTCCGCATCGCATTGGAAGAATTGGCGATAGCGTCCCTTTTGTGGACGTTCCGCCCGCCACACCGGATCAATCTGGTATCGCTTAAACGGTTTCGGCAGTTGCGGGTGCATCGCAACAACCCGACAGAGCGGTACTGAAAGATCATAACGGAGGGAGATGTCCTCTTTTCCACCGGCGTGTCCCGCCTGATAGATGAGTTTCTCGGCATCCGGTCCGTATTTGCCTGTGAGTACTTCGGATAATTCGAGGGCAGGTGTCTGTAACGGTTCAAAACCGAATTCTTCAAACACACCACGAATCACATCGATAACGTACTGCCTACGAATCATCTGTTCGGGTAAGATGTCTCGCATCCCGCGCGGGACGCGCGGTTTAATGAATGGGGTTGCCATGGGTTTTGCTCCTCAATTAAATGTGTCCGGGAAGTGCTTGACTTCGCCGTCTCCGCAAACCTTTCTGAAGTGTCTGCTTGAATTCTTCAATTTTTTCGCGCTTCCAAGCATCTTTGAGTGCCTTCGGATTCGCAATGAGCGTCGATTCGGATTCGCGTAAGCGTTCAATCTCCTTGAGCGAATTTGCCTTGATTGTACGCCGTGATGCTGTCGAATTGTCGATGATTGCGTCGGCTTCCTCTGGCGGTTTTCCTTCGGTTGCCCCAAAAGACAGCATGAGTCTGATTGGTGACTGGTAAGAGCCGGGGGTATTAAGCCGCTTCCACGGTGTTAAGATCGCCGGTGCGACCTTATTTTCTGTCTTTTCAAGGATGTATTTCTCGGCGATATTCAAATATTCGGTAGAGATGAGGATGTCTCCATGAGCGAGGTTCATCAAATCCTCAAATGTATTGATATCTTCTCGTTCTTCGCGAACAGCGAGAATGATATCGATGTGTCCATATTCCAAAGGCAAAATTTCTTCGACATCTGAGTCGGTCTCTTCAACCCAATCTTGACCGGTGATCCCTAAATCATAAAAATCATCCATACCGACGTAGACTGGTATCTCTTGTGGACGTGAAATCTTGATTTGAAATTCGCTATCGTTGCGAAAGGTAGCGCGATAGGATCGGTCGGTTGTAGTATAACCGTTGAGTTCATAACCGGCACGCTGAAACATTTCAAGGGTGTCTCCTTGTAGACTGCCTTTCGGTAAAAGTAGATTCAGCGTCCGTTGTGATTCCGTTTTCATTTGTTTAATCTTACTCCTTTCTCTGAAGAATAATTGTATTCTTTACCAGTTTTTGACAATCAGTAACATCTAAGGGAGATCGGTAACAGCGGTTTTTTGTGTGTCACCAGTTCTGAGGTGAATCAGGTATATTGAGTCATCTGTAGTTAAACGAAGCAGGTAATCGTAGTTCAATTGGTTAGCGTAATCCCGCTGTGCTTGGAAATCCCGTTCCATTAAATCCACTTCAACGTTTTTACCTTCTCTTCGCAGTGTCTCTGCAAGTCGGTGTGCTTCCGAAGCCTGTTCTGGGGTCTCTACTGCGATGAAGTAGTCTTTTCTTCCGTTGCCAGTCACTGCTCCTGTGTCAGCGAACGCCTCTACAAGCGCGTCGAATTGGAACGCAAACCCAGCACCGGGTGTGGATGGACCCCCAAAGGACCCAATGAGTCCGTCATATCTCCCACCGCCACAAAGTGGTAGACGTTTCTCAGACAATTCAATCTGAAAAACCGTGCCTGTATAGAAATCAAATCCCCGCGTAATACCCAAATTGATTTCAAAGTCTGTGATATCGTAGTTCTCTAAGCAATCGCAGAGTGCAAGTAGTTCTTGGCGGGCAGTCTGCGCAGTATCACTGAGGTGCGTCTTCCACGTTGCCATCACGGTGTCCTTATCACCACAAATCTTTGAGATATCGATACAACGCTGCGCGGTCTCTTCAGAGATATTGAAATAGCGTTGCCACCTTGATTTATAGGTTTCCTCGGCAATCGCTGGGAGTTTCTCGGTATAAGTAGACGCAGTATTTTCGGTCAACTCTTGGATTTCGGAAGCCTCTATTTTGTAAGCACCTTGGTAGTCAGATCCTTGCGACCGACGCAGTATATTGAGTGTGTCTTGAAGCGTTTTCAGATCCCAACGTTGACTTTCGTTGCGGAGCCGGACAAGGTAATCAAGGTCCCATATAATTTCACCGTGGTCTTTGGTATCCAGCGCGACCTGTTTGAAAATCTCGCGGAAGACCCCTGTATTACCGATTCTTAACTTTGTATGTGGGATGTTGAGTTTCTCAAGAATTCGGATCGGCATCGCAATAATTTCAGCGTCTGCGTGCGCGGAAGCCGGTCCAACGAGTTCAACACCGGCTTGTCGGAATTCTCGCTTTACTTCCGTACCGTCGGTAATGGGTTCCTGTCGGACACACTGCCCAATGTAGTAGAGTTTATAGGGATAAGGGAAGTGTTTCAGTCGCCCATTGGCAATGAGTCGGCAGACAGGTGCAGTCAACTCAGGTCTTAGCGCGTAGTCCACCCTATCCGAACCGACAAATGTGAACATCTTATGGCGGATCTCTTCACCAGATTGTGCGGATAACAGCGCGAAAGATTCAAACAAAGGGGTCTGAACCTGTGCGTATCCGTAAGTTTCAAAGGTTTTACGAACGATATTTTCAACGAAATTTCGCTGGACCATCTGCTCGGGTAGAAAGTCATTCGTCCCGGCAGGTTTATCAAACTTGCTCATTTTTTTTCATGTACGCCAAGGGTACATCCTCCACCTATTGTTTATAAAAACGCCAATTTCAAAAGACTTTAAAATCACCAATTCTGCCTTGATCTTGACAGAAACCTGTTTTTGACAGGGCTCCCACCCGTTACTGGGAAGGGGACAAAACGGAGCGAAAACCTTAAAAATAAATAGTCAAAAAAAAACCCAGTAAACTCTTGCGCTTTTCTCGCGCGTGCTAACAACATAGCACGGAGGAGAGCGGCTTGTTTACCAGGGTCCAAACAAGTTAAACTTGCTTTGTATCAAAGATATCTATTCACATTCCCTCATCCGCTCTACTTAGAAGTGGACCGAATGATGGTGATGGATGTTAAATGTAGTGACGTTAAGCATTTTTCAGTATGACTCGCAAGTTGAAACTTGCCATTAAGAAAGTTAGTGATTTTAATTTAGACTTAATGATATTATACTCTATTGAGTGGTAAATGTCAAATTTTTAAAAAGGCTACCAGATAACCTTATGAAAATTAAACCTATTTTCATCATCGCTATACTCGGTGTACTGCTATCGGTACTCTTATGTGGTATCTATTTCCAATTTTCCTACTTTGAACCGGACACTGTCTCATATCTATTTCAAGCAAAGTTGTTCGCGGCAGGTAAACTCTCGTTTCCCGCGCCCCCAGAACACGGATTCTCTTCTTCACCACATATCAATATTCTAAATGGTAAATGGTATTCAAAGTACCCATTCGGCAACGCCTTGATGCTGATGTTCGGCGTATTTATCAACGCACCGTGGCTGATTCCTGCGCTCGCAACGGGTGGGGCACTCCTATTTCTCTACCTTTTTGTGAAAGAGATATATGGGGACATCCATAACGGAATCGCGCTCCTCGCAGCGGTGTTTGGACTCATTTCACCAGCAACACTCGGTATGGGATCGACGTGGTTCAGTGAACCGGTCAGCCGTTTCTACCTCTCGCTCTATCTATTCGCGCTTCTCAAAACATTGAAGTGTGAGCGTGATGCACCTCTCCTTGTCCGGATTGGTTACCCATTGCTTTCAGGGTTTGCATTAGGGTATGCGTTCAATACACGTCCACTCTCAGCAGTCGTCTTTGGCGTTGTTGGCGCAGGATTGACGATCTACCATCTGCTCACGCAATTTCAGCACCGACAAGTCTTGTTCGCTACGATAAAACGCTTCGGATTCTTCTTTATTCCATTCGTTGTGATGCTGGGCGTGTGTATGGCGTGGAATGCACATTTCACGGAAGATCCATTCATGTTCACGCATACGGTTGCGCAGCCCTACGACAAAATCGGGTTCGGGGCTCGGACAGAGGGTTACGAACCTAACATCGAACAGGCGTTTATTTTTACACCGGCATGGGCAATCGAAAGGACATGGCGACACATTCTCCCTTGTATCAGTTTCAACGCGCTCGGTTGGGGAAGTTATCACCACAATTTGTTGAAAGCAGATGCCGAATTGTCCTTGACGTGGATTATTGCATTTGTGCCGCTAATTCTGCCGTGGTGCCTGTTCTTTATCCCTTTCTTCCACCCTTCGCGGAACAGATACGATGTCTTCTGCCTTGCACTACTCATGGCTAATTTGCTGCTTTACGCCTTTTTCTACTTTGAAGGTTCAACGTGGGGATACACACCGGTAAATGCGCGTTATTACACCGAATCGACATTCCTCGGTTTCATTCCACTGGTAGCACGTGGGATGTTAATCTTTTATGAGCGATTCAAACCGCTCCAGAGACCCGTGCTTGCTGTTGTTGGGGTATGTCTTCTGTTGCTTAGCGTCAACGTTGTATGGAGTTATATCCGTATTGGGGAGAGATACCAGAATTGGGGGCATGTCTATCAGAAGCTGCCACCGATGGTGGCGGAGCAAGACATTCATAACGCCGTTATTTTCGTGTCTCGGCACCGGGGTGCGCCGATTGGTGATTATCCGTTTAAGAGTCTCCAAGAGGCGGATATCGTTTATTTTAAACTCGGTCCCGCACCACGCTGGAAACTAACAAACAGCGATTGGGAAAATGTATATGCTCAGTATTTTACGGGTCGGAATGCATATTTGTATATACCGGGTGAGAACAATTTAACGCAATTGAGGTAAGGATAAACATCCTGCTTACCAAAGTGGGTTGAGGTAATTTCACCAGCACTGAGAACCTACATCACCTGTTCCAAAATAACGATGTCCCCAGGATTCCAGGACTGTGCGATGATGTAGAACTTGCCATTAATCTTGCGGATCACTGCGCCGTGCAGATGCTGGAAAGTGTCTACGCCTAACTCTTCTTTTAGCATAACCGTTGAGACAAGGTTGTTTCCTTCCAGTATGTAGAGCGGCGCGCCTTTTTCCTTATTGGGTCCGAAGAGGCATGCAACGACAGCATATCCCGCCTCGTAATCAATGCTACACGGGAACGAACCTTTGATTAGCGGCAGTGTCTCCAGATACGTGCCGTCTGGCGAATAGCGTTCAATTTCCGCATTTGCCCGATCGGAAGCATCCAATCGTTTGGTGCCATAAGGCACTATGATGTGGTGTCCCGTGCCAAACTGTCCGGGTTCATCGCCTTTACCACCGAACGCCAACGGATACCAGCTCGCCTCAAGTGGATTAAGGCTCGTGAGTTTCGCACCCAAGATGTAATCTAAATCAGAATAACCGGTCGTAACGTAAAGCATGCCATCAACATGCGTTACCCCAGTAGGGACAAACTTCCCGCCTTCACTGAAATAGGTATTGACCGCTTGATGCTTGAAATCCATTGTTGCGCCTGGGGTTTCCAACGTATGTACGAGTTTTCCGTCTAAGGTCGTCGTAAAAATTTTACCGACATCGTTCGCAGGGAAAGAGAGATAAGGTGTGCCTTCGGTTGTTGTCCAGACGGTTACATAGTGGGCGTTGGCTTTTTTTAATGCTGCCGGTGTCTTAATGAGCCGTGTCGTTTTCAGGTCGGCACTGATTTGGATGATACCGACATCGGGTAACGCGAAGTAGGTTTCACCTTTGCCTTCCCGTCGGTCCACGTCAAACCCACCGTGTGCCTTGTCAATCGCAGCGACGACTTCCGCTGGGAAATGGTCGCGTGTATAGAGAACTTTGAATTTAAGCGCGCCTTGTCCACTCGTAGGAGGGGTTTGTAACCCCGATTCAGCTGTCTCGTGATGAGCGACGAACTGAAAACCTTCCGTTTCTGCTGATGGGTGTTCTGTTACGTGTGCATAGGTATATCCAACTATAAAGGTAAGGATGAAAACTAAAAAGACAACCTTTCTCATGCCGAAATCTCCTCTCTATGCCTGTATCATCGCTCGAAATTTCTTGGTAAATTCGCAGCTGCGCGCAATGCTCGCAATGTCTTCCATCTTATACTGAACAACTAGTGGACCGGAGAATCCGACCTCTTTCAAACCTTGCGCGAACGTCTCAAAATCGAAAACGCCGCCACCGGGTTCACCGCGATTACTTCCCGATACGTGTACATCACCCAAGCATGCCTTCATTGCGTGTGCCGCTGCGTGTGGTTCCGCACCATCGTTGAAAAGGTGATACGTGTCGCACGTCAGATAGACAGGCAATCCTGTGTCTTCAATGAATGCAACACCCTCACGGTAGTTATCCAGCGGACATCCCTTTTCAAACTCAAGCGCGATTTTCATTCCGTTTTCATCGCAGGGGGCTACCATCTGGGACAGATTATCGGCGAGCGCGTCCAAAGACGCTTCTCGCGAAACCCCTTCTGATGGGTTCACCCATACACCGATGACATCGGCGTGGAATCGGCGGGCGACTTCAAGCACGATCTCGAAGTGTTGCAATGCCTCGGTTTTTCGGGTAGGGGTCGTTAGAATATGGTTACCGAAGCCGATTGTCGGTGCAACAAGTCCGTGTTTCTCGGCAAGGTTCACCGCGTCGTCTATCTCTGCCGTTGAGAGTTCACCGAGAAAACCGGAATGTACCGGAATATTGATACCTTCGTAGCCTGCTTCGGCAACAAGGTCAAAAATCTCGGCGCGCGTAAACCTGCCTAATGTACCAGCATAAGGATCATAACAAACGGTTAACATTTTTCCTCGCTATATGAAAATTTTGCCTCTATGGCGTGCCAAACTCCCCAGCGACCAAGACGAGATCCATAATGTTAACGATGCTATCACCGTTCACATCTGCAGAAGTTGGTCCCGTCTCCCCGAGACTTGATGCAACCAAGACTAAATCTTGAATGTTCACCACACCATCACCGTTTACATCCGTTGGGAGTAATTGAGGCACATCAATATCTAATTCTATATCTGGATTCTGCTTAAGTAGACTGCGAAGCGGAGAGTTATCTTGAATCGGATTGTCAGCAAGCTGCAATGATTCTAATTTCGTTAAGTTTGCGAGCACGCTGATGTCACGAATCTGATTGCCCCACAGATGTAGCTTCCTTAATTCTGTTAAACCTGCGAACGCCGTTATGTCCGTAATCTGATTAGCCTGGAGATGTAGTTGCCGTAATTGTGTCAGATTTGAAAGCGGGCTCACATCTTGAATTTGATTCTCCCAGAGGTCTAAACGGACTAATCCGGTAGCGTATTCCAATCCAGTGAGGTCCGTTATTTCACGATCGGAGGCACCCAGGGTCGTTAACCTTTGCATCACCTGTTCTGTAATAGGGATACTTGCGGCAAGACCGAGTTCCTGTCGCACGGCTTCGGCTAAATTCGCGTCCAGCATTTTCACGTGAGGACTGTTATCAATTTCTTCTTCTGGGAGAATCAAGACGCGTCCCATTTGTGCCTCGGCTTGATACACAGCGAAAGTTTTGCCTTCGCCATCTTTGAGCAGCCAAAGTGCCCCGATATAAGTATCGTAAGTCGCTAGGTCTCCTCGTAGGAGGTAATGGAAATGCTCTGTGCCATCAGGGGCTACTCGATACACGTGGACATCGTCAACCCCGAAATTCCCGATAGCAATTATTGTGAGATCGCCTTCGGCGTTGACTGGTAAACCTTGAACGCCCGCAAGGAGAGAAGGAAGTTGACTCGGTGGATATGCCTGCAAGTTGACCCATCGACCATCACCAGTGCTCTTTGGGTCCCTTGTGAATGCCTCATACAACGCCAATATATCTGGAGGCCATTGAAATGTTGGCGAATTCTGCGGATCAAATCCTTGAAGGTGCGGTTCATTAAGGCGAGTTTCAGGCGGTGTATATCGCCATTCGCTATCGCCATAGACTTCGGCGATCAGTGCAGCGAGTTCCGGGTCGTACGCTTTCAAGCCCTCCCGCGTATCGCCGAAGCGATCGAAACTGGCGGTAGTCTTAGGATTAAACCAAGCCTCCGAGGCCTCTGCCCAGTATTCTTTGTGATTTACAGCAGCATAGGTATCTTTCCACAACCCTTTCGTCATTGCTGCCTTGTAAAGAATCCTGAGGCGATCATCAAATCCGGGATCAATCTGATTCAGCCCCCTTTCGTGAACGGCATGCGCTAACTCATGAAACAACACACTAAAACCTAAGTAAGGATCCCCCGGATATTGCAATAGATTTTCCTCACTGGTGCTCGTGGTAAGATTTGGCTCCGCAGATCCTAAACCCCGTGTACGGATATCGACATAAAAATTGGGCTGAAGGTAACTATATTCGGGAATCTGCGTTGTTGTTTCGTTATATCCAATTATAGAAAAGCGTTCCCTGTTTTGGGTGAAGGTTTGGAGTATATCCAAACGATGCCCGATCATTTTATCGATGAGGTATGCAGCTTCCTTTACAGCATAAGGACTCACCTTTGCCGATGCCAGTACAGGAAAATTCCTTACATCAATCCACTGTTGATAAAATGGGTCGAGGTCAAAGGCTTCGCGAACGGCGGCTGGTGGCGGAACAGGTTCAGGAATGTTAATCTCTTGTGCCTGTATGGATAGCAAAGTGAAAAAAAATACTGCCCAGGGTGTGAGCATACAAAGAATTAAATGGGGTCTTTTCATTATGTTCCCTTATAGACAAAAATTTTTAAGAGTATTAGACAGATAAATGCATTTTTCCTGCTTCACAAGACATTAATTCTGCATTTCCTCTTCTTTTGATAATGGGTACGGATCTTCCTTCGTTAATTCACCATTTGGCAGTTCGTAGTAGAGATGTCCGTTGATATCATACACGTTTGGAATCCCTTTTTTCCGGTTCTCTTCCTGTGCCCTTTTCGCGGCACGATTGCCGATTCGTAGCATTTCACGTGCCCATCTATGGGTTTCAAGGCTTAATTTTTTGTCTTGAGGCATTACGCACCTCCATTGCGAATGTCTGGCATAAACAGTTCAAAGAAATCTTCATTTGTTACTGTTACCTCATTCCCTTCACCGGAAGCGACTTCCTGAAAGTATTCCGCAGAATTGTAATCGCGTCGGCACTGATATATACAGAGACCTCTGAATCTCGGAGGTATTCGGACACAAAAGTCGTTTTGCCCGATCCGTTTGGACCGGCAACGATCAGGACATTTTTTGACAAGGTTTTGCCTCTTTAACGTTACTTCTTGTTCAGGCAACACTGCTTATACTTCCGGCCGCTGCCACACGGACATGGCGAGTTCCGTCCGACTTTCTGTGAGACTTGCCCGGCTATCGGGGTGTTACTTTGTGTCTTTTCTTGCTGACGCTGTCGTAAAATTGGCATGATGCTGTTCGCCGGTCTGCCTGCCTGCAGCGCGGAAGCCATCATCTTCATCGGTTCGTCGATGTGATTGAAAAATTGCTTATAGCCAGCGCAGAGGTAGTTCAAACCGTCTTCACCTGTAGGCGTTTTGATGAAACGGTTTTTCGGACAACCGCCGTTGCAGACAAACTTCACTTCGCAGCTGCGGCAGTATTCGGGGAGCGTGTCCTGTTTATCGGTGCCGAATTTGCGTTGGAACGTTGAATCCACCATCTCCGCGACAGTGTTCTCGGCAATGTTTCCGAGGTGATAGTCAGGCGTAACGAAATGGTCGCAGGAGTAGAGGTCACCGTTATGTTCAATGGCGAGTGCGTCCCCGCAGGTCTCATTGAAGACGCAGAGGCTCGGATTGTAGCCCAACCACGCCTCAAGCGCGACATCGAAAATCTGTACAAAAATTCTGCCGATGTCGTTCACTACCCACTCATCAAAAATCGCACATAGGAATTTACCATACTGCCGCGCTGTGACAGAACGTGGCGACACGTTCTTCCCACCGAAATGCTCAACCGCAGGGATAAACTGCATGAACTCAGCACCGAGTTCCTTGAAGTAGCTATAGACCTCTTTCGGATACTCGGCATTATGTTTATTGACGACACACAATATATTATAGTCAACCTTGTGCTTTTGTAAGACGCGCAACCCTTGGATTACCTGTTCGGACGATGGACGACCGCGTTTGTCGTAGCGGTATTTATCGTGAATTTCCGGAGGCCCGTCGATACTTACGCCGATCAAGAATTTGTTCCGCTTGAAGAATTCTCCCCATTCATCATCGAGGAGTGTGGCATTCGTCTGAAACGAGTTCTGAATCTGCATGCCCGGACGGCGATATTTCTGCTGGTATCGGATCGCTTGCCGGAAGAAGTCTACACCCATCAGCGTGGGTTCGCCGCCTTGCCATGCGAATGTGACTTCGTTGACTTCCTGCGCGTCAATGTATTGCTTGACGTAGTTTTCCAAGACCTCGTCATTCATCCTGAAGGAACGTGTTTCGGGATAGAGTTTCTCTTTATCGAGATAGAAGCAATATTCGCAATCAAGATTGCATATCGGCCCGATGGGCTTCGTCATCACATGAAATGCGCGCGGTGTATTGTGTTGAACCATCTGATTGTCCTCTTTTTACCTGACCTATAGCGTATGCTCCAAAGATATCCTAAGTCTAACATATTTCGCGCGAATCTACAAGGAAAATTTGATTGTCAATCCACGCAATATTAAATGATCAGGGAATCCAGCAAATAGGTGCTGTATTCCACACGGAAATGCGTTTGGCAAAAGGAAAAAGGATGTGATATAATATATTACATAAAGGTTATACAGGAAAACCTGTTATTCCAATGTCTTAAAATTATATTGTGCCTAAGCGGTTTTGGGCATTTTGTACCTCATGGAGGGGGTAAAATGAAATTACTAACTATAAGTATCACATTGCTCTTATGTGTTTGTGTCGTTTCATCATGGTCACTGGAAGAGGATGATCCAGCGATTGTTGGTGTGTGGCTCTTTGAAGGCGACGTTAAAGATGCATCAGGCAACGGCAATGATGGAAAGATTGTCGGCAATTTTAAATTTGAAGACGGCAAATTCGGTAAAGCAGTCGTCGCAGGTGGCGGTGGCAGCATTGATGTCGCAGATTCAAAAAGCATCCAGAGCGTCAGCGAAGAATTGACTGTGGCTGCATGGTTCCGAGTAGATGCCGACTCAGATACCGGTGTCAGAAAAAATGGTGCCTATCTGTTAGAGGACCAGTCCGGTGGTGAACCGATCCCTGATGGTTTCTCATTCAGAGTTTGGACAACGAATGGGATTACGCCCGGATTCTACGGTAAAACTGAACTGGAACAGGGAAAATGGCACCATGTTGCCGGAACTTATGACGGAAAAAATGTCGAGATGTACGTTGACGGCGAACCCGAAAGTAAAAAAGGCGCGTTGTCCGCTGACAAAGCAGATTGGAAACCGGAGTGGGGCGGCAAGGTCGCCGCAGGTCAGGTATTGCAGCTCAAATTCGGGCCAGAGTCGTTTACGGGTGGTATTGACGAAATTGTCATTCTGAGTCGTGCGCTTGAGGCGGATGAGATTGCGCAGCTCCTGAACGGTTGGGAGGATGCTTTCGCTGTTGAGCCGGAAGGAAAATTGGCAACAACATGGGGGCGAGTGAAGGCAGCCCGATAATTGCGTTGGTGAAGCAAGTCTATTTTTCAGTGTGCGGGGATACTCACAAGTGAGATCCTCGCACACTGTTTTAAGCCCTCTTTCATACTTCCCTGGACCTCCCAAACAAAAGAAATCCACTGTTATCAAAACAACAAAATCTGGGAATCAGTCTCTTCCCTATCAAACGCCAGAATCTTCTTAATCTTACCTGGTTGTGCCCAATTACATTTACCTGCCCCATTGAGTTGTCGTAACAGCGTCGGAATCTCTGGATTCTCAAGAGCGGTCTTAACCCGTTGTGCTTCATGCTCAGACCAACACGGAATAAAGGCATGCATCGCCTGATTGCCTTGCCACATCTGTCCATCTATACTGCTCAGTATTACTGGTGTGAAATGGTTTTTCCCATACGCCTGCCAGATTACTTTGAAAGGCGCGAATGCATAAGGTCCCACACCGAGCAGCGCCCACCAATTGCCCCTATTCATAGCAGATCGAAGCAGCGTACCCTTCCGAGATTTTAGGGCATCTTGCGCATTTTGAAGATATTCTTTTAAAGTGTCCCACTGCTCAATTTCATGCCACATAAGCGGTTTTCCTGTTTGTTGATGATACGGTAGTAGGATCCATTTGTGAGGGTGTGATATCCCTTGCTGCCATATCTCCTTTGTTGCGAGTGGATATAGGAACTGTTCAGGGAGATGCGAAGGTTTATGGTCAAAGATGAAGACGCTGTTTGCACCACATGTATTTACACCTTGTCGCGGTTTTTGTTCTGGGGACAGACTGATTTCAAGTGTCGTGTTTGTATTCAGTTCATCAAGGTCTTTTATAATCCGCCACGGGTCTGTGGGATTTTTCAGCGGTAGTGCTTTATGCTCAACCCATTTTCCGTCCAACTCCGTAAAATATGAAACCGGAAAATTCTGCTGTGTATCTACCCGAAATTCCGCACAACAATACGATGTACCGACACCCTCAAATACTTTCGTTGATGTGAATTCATAGACGGTGTCTACAGCAAAATCCCTACGGGAATCAACGCCGTTACCGGATCCTCTGGCACTATAATTCCTGAATCCACTATGAGCACCGTCGCCAAAAAAAAGAGAAATGGGCAGATAGAAATATCCAACGCCGTTCTTTTTGAGCAATCTTCCCAAAGTCACCTTCAGCACCAGTGCTGCTATATCAGTCCGAGAAGACCCGAGAAGGGTCTTTTGTCTATCTGGCACAAGTTCTTCTTCAACGAAAAAGGGTTTTAAACGCGCCTTATATGCTGTCGGTAAATCTCCGAAGTTAACCCACGGCGGATTCCCAACGAGAATGTCGTATTTCCCTGCATGCGCCTCCGTGATAACGTCTTGGCAGAAGATTTGAGAGGCAGGAAAATCAAGACCAAATTCGTTTTTAACGTTTTCTCTAAACTGTTCCAGATGCGCCGGAACTATCTCAATAAGGGTCAAACGTGCCAGCCGTTCAGGAGTAATAGGAACGCCTTTTTGCCTTGCAATATGAAGCATGGCAAGCGGGAACGCGCCTTGTCCTGCAGTGGGATCGCATATACGCGCGCCATCAATCCATGCATCGAAGATGCCCCATTTGTTGATAAGCCATTTTGCCCATTTCGGCGGCGTAAAAACTTTTCCGATATTAGCGTCTATTAAATGAGAAGTTTTTGTATCCATTTTTTCTGAATGCCTCTAAAGCTGCAATACGGTTTAAAGCGTCAGAGCTGACTCGTCTATAATGTTGAGTAGCGAGATCTATAAACATGTCGTAAAAATTGGTAACATCTCGACTCCAGTCAATTTCTTCCCAAACTTGGTCAACTGTGTAGTTGAGTCTGACTTGGCCTGTACCAAGATTTTCAATTCTATATGCATCACGCGGAAGTAGAGTAAAAGGTACTACGCGAATATACACGATGTCACGTTTTTCACGTTGATCAGATAATTTATTGTGTCCGAACTCTGCAAGAAGAAATATACCATCATCATTTGCAAGAAATTTCAATAGATTGCCGACAGCACAAATTCCGCCATCAGAGTACCGGGTTGAGTCTAAATCTTTTGTTTTCACATCCAGTCCAATGATTTTGCCGTTAGATTGCAACGCGAAGTCAAAAATACTACGCCTTCCAGGACGTTCTAGCGGAGAATGCCCAAGGTCCGCACATATCTGTTCCCAATTATCTGCTATCTTTTTCTCAACCATAGCACCAAAGGCCCGGGAATCTTCACGAGCTGCTAAACCTGATGTCAGTTCTTCAGAAAAAATTTCGGATAGTTTTGCCTCTATCTGACTAGATATTTCCCTTAGATTCATATAAACTCCTTAGTCGATTCCATCCGATCAACCTAATTTTGCTACCGTGATTTGAACATTTCAAAGAGAACTGAACAAATGGGGTAATCATTTCTATAATAATAGTGGTATGCATTTTACCATATTTGAACATTCTGATCAAGTGTTGTCGTGAAAATAAAATCTTAGGGTAATTCCATTTATGACAGAACTAAACATAGAGGGTGATATGTAAACACAGGCGCGTGAGGCACATATGTTACACATGATTTTTTAGAATTTTAACTTGATAATAGACATAGAACATATTATAATTGGAGTAGTATCCTACCTATAGCAAATGATCCTGTACGGAGTGCTTTTCCATGCGCCGAGATAAGTTGCTGGAAAGAATGAGAAACAATCCTCGCAATGATTGGCGGATTGACCATGTTGAGACCCTAGCAAACCGATATGGTCTTTCAATCAATCGACCGGGAGGTGGAGGTAGCCATGTCACACTACGCCACGATTCGGGATTGAAACTAACTGTTCCGGCACGTCGTCCAATAAAGCAAAAATATATTCAACAACTCGTGCAGATGATTGACCAGTTGGAGAGATGAATTATGAAAAAACTTGAGTATCCATTTAGTATAACTATACTGCCACCTGAAGAAGGTGGTGGCTATCTAATTGAATTTCCGGATTTACCGGGTTGTATCTCTGATGGAGAAACAATTGACGAAGCGATAACAAATGGAAAAGACGCTATGGTTTGTTGGATAGAAACAGCCAAACGGTACGGTGATGAAATACCTCAGTCATCTCCCCGCTTTTCTGAAGAGAATGAGCAAGAGGAAAATCCGTCGGATGTTGACCTTCGTGACGTAATCCCTCAAGACGAATCTGTCTCTATCACTTTGCCTCCAATTTGGCAGTTCGATTGGTCTGTGACTTATCCTTGAGTTTCCTTTGCAGTGCAGGTGGAACCCTTACTTAATGCTATGCTTGCAGTATAACAAAATTCGGCATAGAGGAGAACAGCATGGGAAAAATAGCTGACGCGACATTTAAAGGCAAATTTGGGACCTATGCCTTTGAGGTTTACACTACGGATACAGTTTTCAATTCTGTTGGGGGAGTCTACATCTTCTCTAAGCGGAGTATTGGTTTAGATGGAAAGGGCACACACATGTTTCTATACATTGGTCAAACAAATTCGCTGAGAGAGAGAATTGTAAATCACGACAGATTGCCTTGCGTAAGGAGGCACGGTGTTAATTGCATCTGTGTCCACCGCGACAGTGACGCGAATTCTCGCCAACGCAAAGAACTTGATCTTCTCTCTGTAAACAAGACTCCGTGTAATGCTCAATAGTCTCTTGCACAATGTTGGAGCTGCCTGTTACCGCTTTACACCTGTACGCATTGAATACGCCAGAAAGAACGATTATGACACTAAAAACGGGTTTCGCCTATCATCCAGGCTACTTAAATCATGACACCGGTCCGGGACATCCTGAACGACCGGATCGATTACGTGCGAGTTTGGCAGCACTCCAACAAAGTGATGTATGGGATCAATTACACCTGATTGAACCAACCCCAGCAAGCGTTGAACAAATTGTTTACGCGCACAACTCTGCCTATCCTGAACATATCCGGCTACACTGTGAACAAGAGATCCCACTTACTTACGACACCCCTGTTGGATTTGAATCGTTTGATATTGCGCTGCTTTCAACAGGCGGTGTGCTGCGTGCGGCAGATGCGGTTATGACAGGCGAAGTAAAGAACGCTTTTGCGATGGTGCGTCCGCCCGGACACCATGCGACATCCGGGCAGAGCATGGGATTTTGTCTATTCAACAACATTGCTGTGGCAGCACGCTACCTCCAACGAGAACACAGTGTTGGGAAGGTAGCGATTGTTGATTGGGATGTCCATCACGGCAACGGTACGCAAGACATTTTCTATGAAGATGAATCCGTCTTCTTTTTCTCTATCCACCAATCACCGCTTTACCCCGGCACGGGTTCAAGTCGTGAGCGCGGTAGCGGCAAAGCATACGGCACGACACTAAATGTGCCGATGCCTGCTGGGAGTGGAGATGACGAATACGTCAAAGTCTTTACGGATGTTCTCGTCCCCGCACTCCGAGACTTTTCGTCAGAATTTCTACTAATTTCAGCAGGTTTTGATGCCCACTACCTCGATCCGCTTTCTGGTACCGAACTCACAGCAGACGGGTTTGCCACACTCACAGATTTGATGCTTGAACTTGCCGAGGAAACCGCATCGGGACATGTTGTCTCGGCATTGGAAGGTGGGTATAGTTTAAAAGGGGTATCTGAATCTGTCGTGGCGCATGTGGAACGATTGGCGTGAAAACGCCACCAGCATCGCACGCATTAATAAGTCAAAGGGTATGCCTCGGTTTCTTCCCAACATGGATTGCGACGATGCCGAATGTTTTTCGGTAAAAATGCACATCTGCCAATCCACACTGCTCCATTACCTCTTTCAGAGCATCGCAATCCGGGAATTTCATGACGGAACGCGGGAGATATCCGTAAGCGTCATCTTTGTTACGGGAGATGAGATTCCCAAGGAAAGGCAAAATCTTGGTGAAATAGAAATAGTAGAGGCTTCTAAACAGTGGATTTACCGGCTGCGTAAACTCCAGGATAACGACCCTACCCTCCGGTGCAGCAACGCGCACCATTTCGCGTATCCCGATCTCTAAATCTGAAACGTTCCGAATCCCGAAACCGACGGAGACAACGTCAAAGGTATTGTCTAAAAAAGGAAGAATAAGGGTGTCTGCTGTCAGAAAACTTGTGTTACGGCACGACGGAGCGTGCCTACTACTATCCTTTTGCACCTTCTGATTTCCTATAACAAGCATCTCAAAGCAGAAATCTGATCCGATAACAAAACCTTCCGCCGCAATTTTATCCGCATACGCAAGCGCAAGTTCACCTGTACCGGTACAGACATCCAGCACCTTGCTCGTCGGTTCAACGTCGCTTGCCTTGACTGTTTCCCGTCGCCACATCTTGTCGCGCTTGAGGCTTAATAACGAGTTGAGAAAGTCGTAATAACGAGCGATCGCAGCAAATAAACTTTTTATGCGGTGTGCCTGCATAGCCTCTACATTCTCAATTCAGCACCAAGTTTCTGATTGAGGTGCTTGACAACCTTATCGTGGAGCGTGTTGACTGCTTTGTCTGTTAAGGTCTCGGTCGCCGAGTGATACGTGATCGCATAGGCGAGACTCTTCTTGCCTTCAGGAACCTGTTCGCCCTCATAGACATCAAAGAGACGGACCGATTTGACTAATTCACCGCCTGTTGCGTAAATAAGTTGAGTTGGCATATCGGACAGGACCTCTTTATCTACGACAATCGCGAGATCACGCTCAACCGTAGGATAGATGGGGATAGGTTCAAAGCGTTTTGCAAATATAGCAGCGTCCACCAACACCTCCATGTCGAATTCAAAGAGGTATGCCTTATACGGTAGATCGTAATTTTCGAGTACCTCTGGATGTGCCTCTCCAAATGTACCGATCTGTCTATCACCCAATAGTATCTCTGCATTACGACCTGGGTGGAAAGTTGGCGTATCCGTTTTCTGCAGCGTATAATCAACAATGCCACATACCTCAAGTATCCCCTCCACGAGTCCTTTGATGTCGTAGAAATCAGGTGACCGATACGGATCACTATAAACACCTTCCCCAATCTGTCCAGCGAGAATACCTGCAACCCGTTCCGGCTCTTTCTGTTCCCCATTACTAATGAAGACGCTTCCTGTCTCAAACAGCGCAATAGTGTCTATCTGGTGGTTGCGGTTATACTGTGCGTTCTCAAGTAGGCGTGGTAACAGTGTTGTACGGAGCACCGACATCTCTGGACTCAGCGGATTTTTCAACTTCAAAGTCTCGCGGCGTGGATCATCCGCTGTGAAACGGATCTTATCAAAGCAGCTCGGATCACAAAAACTATAATTGATCGCTTCCATCATTCCAGCGGCGATGAGGAAATGCTTTATACGCTTACGAACTTCTGTGCGTGGATTCGGATCAGGGACAGGAATATCACCTTTAGGCAACGTCGTCGGAATGTTATCGTATCCATGGACGCGCGCGATCTCCTCAATCAGGTCGATTTCACGCGTGATGTCAGATCTGAATGTCGGCACGATGACTTCATAGTCTTCCGCGCCGTTTGTTTTGACATCGAAATCGAGGTGGCTTAAAATCTGCACCATCTCTGTCGCTTCAAGAGCAGTCCCCAATATGAAATTGACCCGTTTCGGACGGAGTTGAATTCGACGCAAGGGCTGCTGTCTCGGATAGACATCAACGATGCCTTTACAGATCGTACCGCCTGCTAATTCGGCGATGAGTTGTGCGGCACGGTCAAGCGCAGCGGGGACTATACCGGGATCGGCACCACGCTCGAATCTGTAAGATGCTTCCGTACTAACTCCCAATGCTTTTGCGGTTGCACGGACACTTGATGGATTGAAATAAGCACTCTCTAACAACACGTCAGCGGTGGTCTCTGTGATCTCAGAATCATATCCACCCATAATCCCCGCAAGCGCGACAGGTTTTTCGGCATCGGCAATAACGAGCATGTCAGGTGTGAGTTCACGCGCAATTTCATCAAGCGTTGTTATGTTTTCACAGGCTGCTGCACGGCGCACAACAATTCGGTTTTCTGCGAGTTTGTGGTAGTCGAAAGCGTGAAGCGGCTGCCCGTATTCCATCAATACAAAGTTCGTAATATCGACAATGTTGTTGATAACGCCGACACCGACGGATTCAAGTCGCTGTTGTAACCATTCCGGTGACGCACCTACTTTAACCCCTTGGATGACGCGCGCAGCGTAGCGCGGACAGAGGTCAGGTGCTTCAATTGTTACAGATGTCATCTCCCGGATATCGGCTTCGGCTTCGTTGAGGTCAACTTGGGGCAGTTTTAAAGCGTTTCCTGTCTCTGCTCGGATTTCGCGAGCGACACCAATCATGCTGAGGCAATCTGGACGGTTCGGCGTAATCTCGAGTTCAAACACAACATCGTCCAATCCGAGAGCCGCTGAAAAGGACGTACCGAGCGGTATGTCTGCCGGTAATTCCATTAAACCTGCGGCATCTTCAGAAAGTCCTAACTCCTTTTCGGAGCAGAGCATTCCGTGTGATTCTTCACCTCTCAGTTTAGCGCGTTTGATTGTCAAACCGATGGGTAGTGTCGCGCCGATTGTCGCAACGGGTGCGAGCATGCCTTCTCGGACATTCGGCGCGCCACAGACAATCTGGAGTGCTTCCGTCCCACCGACATCTACCTGACAAAGGACGAGTTTGTCAGCATTTGGATGCGGGCGGATAGCGGTGACGCTACCAACGATCACGCCTTCAAGTTCGGCGCTGAGCTGCTTTATAGATTCAACCTCAATCCCCAACATCGTTAGCCGATCGGCGAGTTCGTTTGGAGCAAGTTCAAAGTCGATATAGTTTTTAAGCCAATTTAAAGTTACGTTCATGGATAAGTCCTTTTTACAGCACCTGAAGATTCGGGATTACAAATCCCTCCTACCAGAACGAAGATTCGGGATTACAAATCCCTCCTACTTTTAAAACTGACGTAGAAAACGGAGATCGTTCTCATAGAAGGTACGGATGTCCGGGATGCGAAATTGGAGGTTCGCGATCCGTTCTACGCCCATCCCGAAAGCAAACCCGGTAACTTCATTCGGATCGTAGTTCACGGCTTCAAACACCGATGGGTCAACAGCACCGGCACCTAAGATCTCGACCCATCCACTGCCACCACAACTCCGGCACCCTTTTCCTTGACAAACGGCACAAGAAATATCCATCTCTGCGCTTGGTTCTGTAAAGGGGAAGAAATGCGGACGGAAGCGCATCTGCGTCTGGTCACCGAACATCTGTCGAGCGAAGACGGTCAAAACGCCCTTTAGGTCACTAAAAGTAACGCGTGTGTCCACGAGCAAACCCTCGACCTGATGGAACATCGGTGTGTGTGAGACATCGTAATCCACGCGATAGCATTTTCCGGGCACGATAATTCGTACGGGGGGTTTCTGGTTCTCCATTGCCCGGATTTGCACTGGAGAGTTGTGTGTCCGCAAAAGGTGTCCGTCTGTTAGGTAAAAGGTATCATGTAGGTCGCGAGCAGGATGATCGGCAGGTGTATTCAACGCATCAAAGTTGTAGTACTCAGTCTCAACGTCCGGTCCAGTCACCACTTCAAATCCCATTTGACCGAATATCGCTTCAATCCGTTCTAAGGTTTGCATCACAGGGTGTGCCTTCCCATAAGCAGGTTTCCTTCCGGGAAGTGTGATGTCCACAGATTCTGCCTCAAGCTGCTGTTCTTGTTGTTGACTGTGGAGTGTCTGTGTTGCTTCCTCAAATGCTTGTGTTAGTGCTGCACGCACTTCGTTGGCGAGTTTTCCGATCTCTGGACGCTCCTCTTTGGAAAGTTTGCCCATGCCTTTCATGACATCTGTCAATTTTCCTTTGCGTCCAAAATACGTAATCCGAAGCGATTCAAGCGCGTCTGGTGTATCTACTGATTTTATAGCCTCAAGTGCTTCTGCTTGAATCGCTTGTAATTCTGCTTTCATAGTTCCTCTTCATCTTAAAAAGAAACGCCTATCACTTTGCCCCTAACTTCAACCTCGTGTTTGAAGTTGTTATGGGGACGAAAACGACAGGCATCGACTTCCGCGGTACCACCCCGCTTGGTAGATTATCGCGACTCGGGGGTCACTCCTACAAATCTACCCACTTCATTTTCCAATTTCCAGTAGCTCTGGGATGAAATTCGGCTGTTGCTCCCAAAACCGCGCTTTCAGCCGATGACGCAGTCTCTCTGCTTGCGAGATCTCAACAACTTACGTATGTCCCTTCATAGCCTTTTAATGTATTAATCCGTTAATGTACAAATTTCCTAATGAATCCGCTAATCTACCCCTTTGCGAGGGCAACAAGCTGCCCAAAACCCGCCTCGTCATTCACAGCGATGTCAGCGAGAACTTTTCGATCCAATTCAATACCAGCGGCTTTAAGACCGTGTATGAATCGGCTGTAGGTGAGTCCATGTAATCTCGCAGCGGCATTGATTCTTGCAATCCAAAGTCGTCTAAAATCGCGTTTACGTGCGCGACGGTGTGCGTAGGCGTGATTCCACCCCTTCTCTACCGCTTCAGTAGCGGTGCGCTTGAGGTTATTCCGTCCGCCACGATAGCCTTTGGAATGCTTGAGCATCCGGCTCCGCCGCTTGCGCCGAACATTCCCTGTTTTTACTCGTGCCATTTAAAACTCCTGTCGCGACCCGCGGAGTCATCCGAGATCGCTTCCACTATTTCGCCCACGGTCGCGTTATTCTTTGCGCGTTTGGGGCATTCACTTCTATTGATGAATCAGACGTTTCAAACGTTTCTCATTGCTCGGGTCAACAAGGGTCGCCTGTCGCAATCTACGTTTCTGTTTTGACGATTTCGAGATAAATAGGTGTCCAGCATAAGCACGCTTGCGACGAATTTTACCTTTCGCCGTAAATTTGAAACGTTTTGCCGCACCTTTATGTGTTTTAATTTTCGGCATCAGAACTCCCTTTTCTGTCCGAGGGTACAGCACCCCAAGACAGGAAACTTAAAAAAATATAGCCTTCGCCCCCCTACGATTTGCAATAAAACGAGCATCTCCCGAAACGGCTAATGCGCGCTATTTGCGCTATTTAACAAATGCTGTTCTTTACGCGCGGGTGCCACGACCAGAACGCTATGAAGATTTCGGAGCAAGGATCATTGACATGATGCGCGTTTCCATACGTGGTGGCTGTTCGACATCAGCGATCTCTTCAAGCTCATCTTTGAGCCGTGAAAGCAGATTGCTGCCGAGGTCGGTGTGGAGCATCTCACGACCTCTAAACCGAACAGTCGCTCGGACCTTCCACCCGTTTTTGAGGAAATCCTCAACATGTCGTTTCTTGAACTGGTAATCGTGTTCGGCAGTATCCGGCCGGAACTGCATCCCTTTAAGGACTACCTTCGTCTGTTTCTTTCGAGCTTCACGTGCGCGCTTGTTTTTCTCATACTGATACTTCCCGTAGTCCATAATCTTACAAACGGGAGGCTTGGCATTCGGTGAAACTTCTACCAAATCCAATCCGACTTCTTCAGCACGCTGCATCGCCTCACGGGGGGACATAACTCCCACCTGTTTGTTCTCGTGATCTATTAGTAAAATCTCTTTAGCTCGAATCTGATGATTTGAACGACTTTGCCTTTCCTGCGTCCTTTGCGTACGTTTGCCTCTGTAGTGTATTTTTCACACCCCCAAGTAAAGGCGCTGCAATGCGCCGCTTACAAGCCTGTATAAATCGTAGAGCACCGCTTGCAAGCTTGTGTTAAAACGAAAGCGACAGACTTATCCGTTGCGCTACGGTATGTGAGAGAACTCTATCTACAAAACGTCTTGTATCAACTCGGACATTAGGCGTAGATACAACGAAAACGAATATCAGCGAATCTGTGGCTACAACCCTATGTCTAAATTACAATTAACTAATTATACCATATGGGTAACACAAATGCAAGTTAAAAAAAGCCGATTGTCCATAACGTGCGTAAAATAATCAAGCCACTTGCCAAACCACCGAAAACAACAATCAAGCTGATGCTGACGATGAGCGCGAGGCGAATAATCTGTTTACCGAGCTCAGGTTGTTCACTTATCCAAGCACGGGCTAACCAGAAAGTTAGCGCAACACTGACTAAACTCAGGATGCACGCACCTAAAACGGCTAACAGCATTCCGGGAAAGTCTACCATTTGCATCGTTTCTGGTAACGATTCGTATTGAGAGAAGTTCTGGATGACACCGATTAAAACGCCTCCCAAAATTACAATGAACCCAATGAAAACGATGAGTGCTTTTTTAAACGCAGTTCCCATTTTAACTGAAACTTTCTCCAAACTTGCAAGTCTTTCCCATAATTGTAACACATTTCAGAAACAATAACAAAACTTATTGCTGCCCCTCCGAAAATCTGAAAACACTTGATATATTCAGCAAAAGATGCTAAACTAAATTTCAACTGACTCATTTGCATACTAAGGAGCATTTTCATGGATGTAACATACACACCGGCAATCGCCGAAGTTATCGGGAAATTAGAGGCGGGCAACCCGCTCCCAACGCTCGTTCCCCAAAAGGCATGGAGTACTGAACTGACAAACGCACTTGCATCTTCATCCCTTGACGATCTTTTTCACGGGGAATCTGTGAAAAATACCACGTTTGGTGAAGCTATCAAGAGCGGTTTGCTTTTGTGGAATGACGCATTGGATGAATCACATACAATCTCGCAGGAACTTGAAAATCAGACGGGCAGCTACTGGCACGGTATTATGCACCGCCGTGAGCCGGACTACAGCAACTCGAAATATTGGTTCGGCAGGGTCGGGACGCATCCGATTTTTCCTGCACTCCGCGAACGCGCACTCGCTGTCTTGAAAGAGATACCGAATCCATCAAATGCGTTGGCACGCATTGCCCAAACTATTGAGGCAGAAGAGAAATGGGATGCGTACCAGTTTATTGATTGGTGTCAGGCGGCTGAAAACGGATCCGACGCTGATGTAACCGGTTTCTTGCAACAGGTACAGGTGGCGGAAATTAAGTTGTTACTTGCGTATTCCTATCGGAACGCCCTTTGATACGCACTAATTTACCTGAAGGAGATTGAAATGCATTCCCGAAATGAAAGCATCGCAATGAACCGATGGTACTGCTTTGTTATTGCGCTTATCGGATTGGTAGTGCTCAATTCCTGTGTGAGCTCAACCTCTTTTAACGTCACAAGTTCGACTTCAATTAGGGATGACAACGCGTATGCCGAGATCAAAGCAATTGCCGAACAACTTGGAAATAGCGGTGATCCGGCTGCTTACGAGACGTTAGTCGAGAAATCGGGCGTTTTTATAAAGGAATACCCAAAATACAGACAGGTTGATGAGGTCTACTATCTTCTCGGCATCAGCTTAATCGAGCTTAACCGTACTGAAGAAGGGATTGATGTTTTTGAAGAACTCATTAGGTACTATCCTGCAGCGGACTACGTTGAACCGAGCCTGTTAAGATTGGGATTGGCTTATGACAAAGTTGGTGAGCACGATAAGGCAGACCCCCTTTACGAAAAACTCGTAAATCACACAAAGTACCGTGGTGGTAGGTCCTCCCAGATTGCAGAGCAACTCCTTACACAAGATAGAGACGCAAGAACCGGCGAATTAGCCAACGCTTCGGGGTCAGACCCGAGTCCACGCCCAAACCAATTTATTAACCAGCCTGCGTTAGATTTTCAGGTGACGGGTTTGAGGGGTGAACCGCTCTCGCTGTCGCAGTATCGTGGACAGGTTGTGCTGCTCGACTTCTGGGCGACGTGGTGTCCACCCTGTATTGCTGAGATGCCGAACGTTAAGCATACCTACGCAAAGTACAAAAACCAGAAGTTCGAGATTATTGGGATCAGTTTAGATCGTTCAACCGGACCGCTTGAGGAATACATAGCACGTGAAGGACTTGCATGGCGGCAATATTGGGACAATGGTAGTAGGATTGCCAGCATGTATAACGTTCGTGCAATCCCGTCGACTTTTCTGATTGACGGTGCGGGTATTGTCCGCCAAGTGAATCTCCGGGGTAGCGCGCTTGAGATGGCTGTCGCAGAACTCGTACGCGAAAATCTGGAAAATTAAATGCCATTTTTGCTGGTGAGGTTTTTATTGTAGTTTACTGTAAGACGCTGCCAAAAATTCAAATAGGTGAGTTCAACAGATCTCAGGAGGTTTAAGATGTTCAGCCGAAATGAAATAAATTCAAAGCAAACAGGAAGCAGAATCTTCCATCGTATCCGCATTGGTATGCTTACAAGCCTCGTGCTAATCGGTTTTTGTGCCAGCCTCGCTGGTGCCTATTCGGTGAAGCCTGCTGACAAATATAAGGAAATTAAGGCGATCTACAAAGATCTTAGGCAGCAACCCAAATCTGAAGATTTAGAGAAGTTAGTGGAGAAATCCAGAGGGTTTGTTGCGGCGCATCCTGAATACAAACGGGTCGATGAGGTCTACTATCTTCTCGGTGATGCTTTAGTGAAGTTAAAGCATGTTGAGGAAGGCATCAAAGCCTTTGAAAAGGTCGTCAAGGACCTTCCGGAGGCTCGATACGTCGAGCGTTGTTTGTTGGAATTGGGATTGGCGTATGACAAACTCGGTAGGCACGATGAAGCGGATGTCGCTTACCAGAGATTGGTAGATCATCCAAAGTACGGAGAGCGATCGCAAGCAAAACTTGCGAAGCAGCTGCTTGAGCAAGATAAAGCAGAGAGAAAAGGTGAATTGCCAAAACCACCCGGGGCGAGTTCAATGCCGATGGTGCAGCCGAGCGAGTGGATTGGCAAACCCGCATTAGATTTTCAGGTGACAGATCTAAAAGGTGAAGCACTCTCCATAGAAAAATATCGTGGACAGGTGGTACTGCTCGATTTCTGGGCGACATGGTGCGGACCCTGTATCAGAGAGATACCGAACGTTAAGAAGACTTATGAGAAATACAAGGATCAGAAGTTCCAAATCATCGGTATCAGTCTTGACAGATCAAAAGAACCTCTTGAGACATACATTGAGAAAGAAGAACTTGCATGGATTCACTATTGGGATAACACCAGCAAAATTACCAATCTTTACAAGGTACAGGGGATTCCGTCAACTTTTTTGATTGACGGTGAAGGTGTTATCCGCAAGACAAACCTCCGCGGTTATCGGCTTGAGACTGCTGTCGCTGAATTAGTGGAAGAAAATCTCGCGAAACCTACCGATACTCCCGCGAAAACACTTGAGGATGGTTCGCGATCACAGTCGATACCTGCAACAAAGATTCTTAAACCGGAGACAACGCCTGAAAAAGAAGAGGTACAGAAACCTCTTAGAACAGATCCGAGTGAGTGGATCGGTAAACTGGCACCGGATTTTCAGGTAACGGATTTGAAAGGTGAAACACTTTCCTTAGAAAAATACCGTGGACAGGTCGTGCTGCTTGATTTCTGGGCGACGTGGTGTGGACCCTGCATCACTGAGATGCCGAAAATTAAGAAGACCTATGAGAAGTACAGAGATCAGCAGTTTCAGATTATCGGTATAAGCCTTGACCGGTCGAAAGAACCACTTGAAACGTATATTGAGGAAGAGAAACTTGCGTGGATTCACTACTGGGATCAAAGCCGAGAGATAAGGACGCTATATGGGGTCTGGGGAATTCCGTCAGCCTTTCTGATTGACGGTGACGGTATTATCCGAAAGGCGAGTCTCGGCGGTTTTGATGTTGAAACTGCCGTTGCCGAATTGGTGAAGGAGCATCTCGAGAAACCCGCCGATGCTCCTGATACACCGGTAACTACGTCACCTGATGCCTCTGAAGGTGCGCAAAATACAGTCCCGAATGTCAAGGAAATTATTGATGCAGCTGTCGCTGCGCACGGCGGACTTGAGAACCTACAAGCGGTGAAAAATATTGTGACCGAATCCCACAGTTTTGAACACTTCCCTGATGGAGATGTGCAGGATGAGGGACGGACTAAAACGTACTTTTACGCTGACAAATTCCGTAGCGATTGGCAGGCAGACAGCCACATGGGCGGTTTAGTCTTTGATGGTAATTCTTTCTTTCAGTTAGTGGGCAGAGAGGTCAAACTGCTTCCACCTGAGGCAGCTGCCTCTTATATTACTTTCTTTAAAGACAGTCTTTTCCGAGAACCGATCTGGCTTTTACCAGTGCTTTCAAAAGGCGATATTCCCGTTCAATATGTAGGGGCAGAGAAGGTAAACGATATTCCTACGTCCGTGCTCCTTGTTACACAGCCTTCTGGGAAAGCTTTAAAGGTCTTCATTAGCGATGTGACACATTATATAGTCCAGTTTAGTTATGACATTGAGATAGGGGGCGGCGTGGGAAACGTGGTAGCGTTCTTTGATGACTATCGAGATGTGAACGGTGTTAAAATCGCACATCATCGTGCGACAAAAGGCGGCGAATATCGGCAAATTTTGATTACCGACATCGCGTTGAACGCTGAAGTTGACGAATCACTGTTTCATCCGGGAGAATAAGCGAAAGGCTGCTTCTTCGGACTTTGTTGGCACGGTTTGAAACTTCGCCTACCAGAAGGTGTGCGCTGTGGTAGGCGCGGTTTTAAACCGCGCCTACCAGGGAGGTGCGTAAGCCCTACAAAATTATGGCACAGGTTAACTTGAAAGATGTCACCAAAATTTACGATGGTGATGTTCTTGCAGTCGAACAAGCGGATTTTCAGATTCCAGATGAGTCGTTTACGGTGCTTGTCGGTCCATCAGGATGCGGTAAATCGACGATTCTACGGATGATCGCCGGATTGGAAGAGATAACGGAAGGCGACATCTACATTGACGACGAACGTATCAACGACATCCCACCTAAGGATAGAGATATTGCCATGGTCTTCCAAAACTATGCGCTCTATCCACACATGACGGTGTATAAGAATATGGCGTTTGGGCTGAAACTCCGAAAATATCCTAAAGCGGAGATCGAACAGCGCGTCAAAGCGGCGGCGGAGATTCTGAGCATCTCGCACCTACTGAACCGCAAACCGAAGCATCTCTCTGGTGGTGAACGCCAACGCGTCGCTGTTGGAAGAGCAATCGTGCGACATCCGAAGGTATTCCTGTTCGATGAACCGTTGAGCAATCTTGATGCGAAACTCCGTGTACAAATGCGGATGGAAATCAGTCGCCTACACGACCGACTCAACGCCACGATTGTTTATGTGACGCACGACCAAGTTGAAGCGATGACGATGGGGGATCAGATTGTAGTCCTCAATGAAGGGAAAATCCAGCAGATCGCTGATCCCGGGACGCTTTACCACAAACCCGCAAATCAATTCGTCGGTGGTTTCATTGGTACACCCCCGATGAATTTTATAGAGACGCATATTGTGAACAATGGCAGCACCCCGACACTCCAATTTGAAAATTTTGAGGTAGAACTGAATAGCCATCTGCAGTCGGCACTGAGCACACTTTCCGGGGACGCAGTAACGCTTGGCATCCGACCAGAGGATATTCATATCGGCGAAAATGCGAAGAACAGTGTTGGCACACAGGTGGAACTGATTGAGCCGCTTGGGAACCATGCGCTTTTGTATCTGCGGACAGGCGAAAACAATTTCGTTGCTCAGTCTGATCTTGTCGATATGCCGCAACACAATATGCCATTGACAGTCAACTTCAATATGGAGAAGGCACACCTATTCCATCCAGAAACAGGTGAATCATTGATGGGAGTGTAGGAGATGTGTCGGCTGAATAGTGACGGCACGACGGCGCGTGCCTACTACTTTAATGCTTGAATTTGCTGCCACGTCGCTGCGTCTATCGGAATACCTTCCCGCTCCCGTCTGCGTTGTTCTTCCCAACCGCGTTCCCCCGGCATCCGAATCGTGTCAACCCCAGCAGCGCGTTTCGCCGATTTGAGATACCCGATAAACCTTTCTATCTCCGCGCTGAATCCCGGAAACTCCCTAAAACTGGCAACATTAATCACAAGCACTAACAACCCGTTGCCGACGCGGGCATCTTCACTCTGGCTGCATCCTGCCCCAGTAAGCGCGCCCGATAGGATGTCCACAATCACACTCAGTCCGAATCCTTTGTGTGCAGCAACGCCACCAAACGGCAGTATGGCAGCGGGTGGCGCACCATAAAAATCGTCTGCATTTGTCGTTGACTCGCCTGTGGTGTCAATGAGCCATCCGTGTGGAACGGGCTTGTCTTGATGCTGTTTGACCCGGATCTTCCCGGATGCGACAACACTCGTAGACATATCCAACACAATCGGATCCTGTCCTTCAATCGGCACTGCACAAGCGATCGGATTGGTAGAAAGTCTACCTTCAACCCCGCCGTGCGGTGCGACACACGTCCCACCACCGTGGTCATTTGCCATCAGTAGTGCTATCATCTCCGCATCTGCTGCGAGGCATGCATATCCGCCCAATCGACCCGTCTCATTACACCGCGATACGGCAACAGAACTGAGGTCTGTCTGTTCTGCTTTCTCAATTGCCAACGCAACGGCACGCGTCGCAATCACGGGACCGAACCCCCAATTCCCATCTAACACCGCAATCGACGCGGATTCGTGTAGTGTCTCTATTGAGGCACCGGGTTGGATTAATCCTGCTTCCAACTCGCGGACATATTTCGCGAGATGGATAACGCCGTGTGAATCGTGTCCGACGCGATTGGCATCCACCATGGAGCGGGTTACGATTTCCGCTTCGGCCGCTGGGATGTTTAATTTTTCAAAGACGTTAAGGCAAATAGCGGTGAGTTCTTCTGCTGTAAAGTTCGGCATTACGAGACTCCTTGTATGGGGTCCCGCTATTTTACAAACCTCTATCAGTGTTGTCAAGCGTAAATAAAAAAATTTTGCTCGTCGTGAGATTTTCCGACGAAATCCGCATTCATGTCTTATGAAAGCACAAACCCTCACTTTAATTTTTTTCAGGTTTGTAATACTGCTGCTGTGTCTTTAAGTATAACCTACCTATCTAATCTCCTCTATTTTTTTCGCCAGAACTGTTCATTGGACGGTTACAGCGCATATTTTTCGTGAAATCCGAAAAAATATAACATTTACTATTAACTTTTCCGATTTCATGCTTATAATTAAAGTAAGATACCCGATAAATCAACCTGCGACACGCATCAGTGCCCTTCTTTTTCTGAAAAATTGACGATTTCATTGATACCAAAAGGGTTCTCTTTGGACAAAAGAATCCTTCATTTATTTATCAAACTCACGTTGGCGTAGTACCCAGTTTGCAAGTTTCTCGCGAATAGGCAAGGAGCGAGTCATGAGAACAAAACGTGACATTTCTCAACCTGATAGGCTTTACACATCCCTAAACCGTTTTATTGCCACCACTGTCCTATTGTCTGCCGAAGAGGAGCACGTCCTCGTCTGTGACAGGTCGCCTGAAGCACGCGACCGGCTCATTCTATCCCATCTGCCTCTTGTTAAGTCGATTGCCTTCCGTTTTAAAGATTATGGCGTTGATGTGAAAGATTGCTTCAATCAGGGAGTGGTAGGTCTCATCAAGGCTATTGATAAATATGATCCTATCCGTGGCAGGCTTGCCACGTTTGCCCACCATTTTGTTCTCGGCGAAATCCTCTGTTATCTCAACAAGAATCAGAAATTTTTGCATTTGCCAAGTCCATTGCGGCGCATCGTGAATAAGTTTTGCCGGGCACTCAGGCAGCTCGGAGAAGGCGCGACAAATGCGGATATCGCAGCGGCGATGAACTTATCGGAGGGTGAAGTTTCCTTTTTGCGTGAATGCGCGGAATACACCGTCGAAAGTCTTGATGCGCCTCTATCGGACTCAGAGGATGCCCCGATGCTGGCGGATACGGTTGGCAGTATTGATCCGGGATTTGCCGAGATTGAAACCCGGGTATCAGTTGAACAACTCCTGTCTCAGCTTTCCGAGGTGGAACGTGAAGTGATTCGTCTCCGCTATGGGTTCGATGATGGGGTTGAGATAAGCCTCCGCGCTGTCGGAAAACGGTTAGGACGGTCCCATGATTGGGTTGCTAAAGTCCAAAAAGCCGCGCTCGCGAAGATGCGCAAGCACACAACATAAAAAAAAAATGACACTTTCGTGTTTTCAGCACATATTAATAGGTACGCGATACGGACCCTACAATTTGGATGCGTGAACGGGTTTCAAAGCAGCAAAGTTTCGCTCATGTAAAAGAGGGAACAAATAGATAGTCCAGTTGTCTCGTTCGCGTTGAGCCTCGGTTCCCGCTTGAATGCTTGATTTTCTTTGAAAAAGGAAGTAAGGCATGGTGTGAAATGAATTCAACCCATAAAGGAGAATGCCGATGTTCCGCATGTTCCTTTTGATTCTTTTTCTTTGTGGACTGACAGTGTTATCGGGGTATTTGGAATACCGCGCCCGTGCGGAGCCCTATATCTGTCCGTCGCAGCCGCGTGTGTGTGCCTGATGTGAAACCTCCGAATTGTGAGGTAGCACCGCCGTTACCGCGGTCGTGTGAGCGGATGAAAAGTCCACAGCCGTTGTTTCTTGAAGATGTGAAGATGGATAAACTCAAGACCGTCTCGCGGGTGTCCACTTTAGACATCCTGCAGGCGATGAGTCGATAGAACCTAAACCGAACACTGACACAGACGTGTGTGGGTGTGAAACTTAAGGAGTCCCCAAATGTTTTTACGAAAATACTGGTTACCGATCTCGGTGTTCATCGTGGCGATTGTGGGTATAGGGCTTTACCTGCTCGCGACACAATCGCCCCCCGAACCCGTGAAGATTTACAAGGTGGTCGAACCTGAGAAACCGACCAAACAACCGAAGGCGGAAGTCCCTGTGGGGGATACCTCGCAAGATGGACATCGCCACGCCGATGGCACTTGGCATGAGGGGCCGCATCAGAAAGAGGATGGCACTTCGCACGAGGAGACGCGTGAGAAACCAGAGCAACCCACTCTGCAGGCCCCTCAACTACAAGAGTATGCACAATATATTCCAGAGCATCTCTTGGAAGCACAACGTCTCGTCGCCGTAGACCCAGAACGTGCAAGAGCGGCTTTCCGAGACGCACTCCCCGAAGATCCTCTCAGTGCCGAATTTGAGGTCGCTGTGAAAGATATTGTTCAGACTCTGGTGGATCTCAATCCCGGTATTTACGACCTACCTACAGGGCACCCGCGCAGGGTGGAGTATTCTATCAATCGCAACTTATTGACTGCAGTCTCTGTTGCGACAAAATCCCTCAGGAGACTTTCGAGGGATACCGGTAACCCCGTCTATAGGGACAGAATTGAGGAGATACATTCGTGGGAAGAACCGTACCGTGCCCTCGTTACGAGCACAACTCAACTTGAAGAGGAGAAGAACCAATGAGATTTCTTTTGGTTTTGCTTTTGATTTCCGCAGTTACATGCGTCTTTTTCCATCAAGACGTTTTCACAGATGGGTCGCTTTCAGATACTGGACATAAAACGCTGAAAGCACTCGAGGCGGATTACAAGAATTCAGAATCGGAACAGAAACGGCTTCAAGGACGTGTAGACACGTATGAGGAGGAAAGGAACCGCTATATCAACCTTGCCAATGACCTGATCGGTGCGGATAATAGTTCGGTATCATCTATGCACTCAATCGCTGTCTCTGCCTTGTCGAGTTCCTATAAGGACAAGATAGCTTCAAGACTTGGGTTAACGGCGCAGGCGGTGCTGAATCTTTTCGGTAGTTCGAGTTTAGAAAGTACGATAGAATCTTTCATAAGCACTGCCAAAACTAATGACGGCTCAGCGTGGTCGGCATATAACAATACCAATAGAACCGCAGGGTATGATTCAGCAAATTCTGCGATAGAGGCGTGGTATGAGAACGGTCGAGCCGCTGACCACCATAATGCTCACGTCTCCCCTGGAGAATACCTGATTGGAACGCCCCCACCGGCAATGCGTCAGTGGTCTTTTGATGGCTGGTGCGTTGCTTTTAGTGGCGATCTACTTGGCACGTTCCACCCCGCCCCCTCCCCCTGAACCTGTCAATGAGAGACGCTCACCACCGCCGAACCGCGTTCGTCAGACCACGCCCGAAGTCTTTGATGCGGAGGTTTCCTTCAAACGCACGATAATAGACAACAACCTCTTCCGTCCGTTAGGGTGGACACCGCCCCGACCGACAGAATCCTATCGGCTCATCGGTACGATCTTGCCTCGCTCTGCGAACACACCGCCAAAAGCCATTCTCCAAACGACCGCAGGACATCAAACATATATCGTGACATTAGGTTCAAACATCGACGCAAACACCCAAGTGGTAGGCATCCAGTCGAAACAGGTGACGCTCTCCACGCAGGGGCAGCAACGCACACTAATGCTACTGATCGGTTTCTGACTTCTTTGGGTGAAACGGCAACCTCTGGATCCAATGAAGGACCGCCAGCGGAGAAGTGGATGTGAAAAGTGTCATGCACCTTACAAATCGTTGGTTTCTTTGGAGGGAATTATGTTTCTTTCGCCTGTTCTAACAATTCTGCCAGCTGCTCGGCAAAGCGGAGTTGGCTGTCATCCTCTGGTTCGTAACCGATTACCTTTCGCGCATTGGTAATGCTCCAAAACTTATGTGAATTATCGCTGATACCGTAGAAAATCTGGAACGGGATTCCATTCTCGTCCTCTATATTTTCCGTTTCGATGCTCTTGACGAAGAGTTGCACCTGATCGCGAATGCTTAAATACGCGCCGAGTCCGCGGTGCATGGCCTTCAAATCGTCCGCTGACGAATTCGCCATATCCGTCTCTCGCGGTCCACCAATACGTAGCTGCACGTTCTGTAACTTCTTACCGTCAACGTGTCCAGTCGCAAAGACGAAGCCGAGATGTTCATACGCCTCTTTTGCCCACCCGTAGAAGTTATCGGAGAGCGGACGCATGTCTGGTGTCACCACGTCCCACTTATCCGCCCAGATGAGACGCTCATAATAATCGGCGGCGTGATTGGAACTACAGACGACGACACGTCGGACATCCGTTTCAATGCAGGTCTGGTAGAGGTTGTATGCCATCTGAACGTTGGCGAGTTCGTTCTCAAAACTGCCACCCTTAAAAGCGCAGTGGACGACAGCATCAACGCCTTCAAAATGGTGTCTGTACGCGTCCCGGTCAGGGTCGGTAAGTTCAGCAATTTGAATCCCTTCGACCTCTTCTCCCTGCCGATTCGTGGTTTTCACGTCTAAAAGTACGAGTTCATAGCGTTCACGAAATTCTGGGAGCATCCGCCCGGCGATATAGCCAGATGCTCCGGTGATAAGGACTTTTCTGCGGTTTTTCATTGGGTAAGCCTCTATTTTTGATCGGATAACTTTCTCTCTACCTCTTGTATTAATCTATCAAATAATTGACTGGAAACAGGTCTATCTGACGCGATTGCAAATAGTCCATGGTGCGTCGTTTGAAGCCTCAATTCACGATCAGCGGCATTTAGGAAGCGGAGCAATATTTGGAAAAGCAGTTTACCACGAAGTTATCCGCTTAATCACTTTTCAGTGGAATCTCTTTATGCTGGTACCCAGTAAAAATAAAGGGTGAATGTGTTGCAATGAAAAACTGGTTACCAGTACTTTGATCGAGGAGTGTTGGTAGAAGTAGTCTTTGCCAATCAATGTGCAGGCTCAATTCCGGTTCATCAATAAAAATAGGCGTATTAGTATAAAAAGCGTTGTAACACAGGAAACTGAGCATTTGCTTTTCGCCAGAAGATAGCTTATCGGAGGAGATTGTACCTTTTGCCCCTCCAACCGTAATTCCATCTTTTCCTTCTATCAAAGTAACTCCATCGGTCGTTTCTCCGCGAATAGTTTGTCCAGTAACATGAATTGCGTTATATTGTAAGATCTTCCGAGATAACTCAGACAACACAGAAAATGGCTTACTCAACTGTTCTCGTTCCTCATTAACTTTCTGAATAGCATTCAAAACAGCCAAAGGCTCTTGAGTAATCTCAGAAACCTTGTTCTTATCTGGATTGTTTTGCATCTCGTTTGAAATCTCGTCCAATACCTGCGACTGGCGTGTGCTTATTTCTTCATAAATATCAGCGTACTTCTGCGTGAGTAGTTCACCGAGATCCTCTGTTGAGATTGAAGCGATGAACTTGTGTCCGTTGATTGACACCTTATTAGAAAATCCCAATATTGAGGATTGAAGCATTTCTGGCGTGGAAGTGAGAAGCCTCATCGCTAAACTATCGGTGTCTGTGGCAACTCTTGAGAAGCCGCCTTCAATTCTTCTAAAGGTTGGGAAGAATAGACTCTGTTTGGCTGTTCGCGCGATCCGCTTTTCAAGCGCATTGACCCAATCCATATCCTTCTGGTTGATCTTTCCGGTTTCTGCATCTATGGCAATAGGTTCATACACGCCTTCTTCTTTACTTTTACTGAATCTGTAATCAAATATAATTTCATCCGGTTCAACGCGTTCCATACTGAAATCAAAGAGATTCGTTTGAATTGAAATAGTATGAAACGGAATTTCAAGCACTATTTGCTGTAAATTACCGCTGATGAGGTACCATATCAACTTCAGCAATGTCGTTTTGCCTGAGCCGTTTGCACCGGTAAAAATGTTTAGGTCTTCATTGAACTCAAATTCACTATCAAGCCGCTTATTGAGTCCCTTAACTTTAAGATATCGTATCATCTGTTTTACCTTACAGAGATAGTTCCCAACGTAAAATTTGAATGTCTATGGAATCTCCAGTTTTTCTTTACAGTGTCGGGCAAGTATCTTCATTTCTGAGATGATCTGTGCCTCGGTTTGAACCAAATGGCTGAAAAGTGGTGGTATCGGTCGCCTATTGAAAAGTCTGTGAAAGAAACTTGGTTGCGTCTGTGCCGGTATCCGAGAATGCGAAACGCTGGCACGCGCCGCGTCTATTCCTAAGTATTCAATTGAGAGATAGTGTGCAACGTCTGCTTGCGTGATGTTGCCTTCATGGATGCTACCCGTATTTCTGCGTCCGTAACTCACAGCATAGACTCTACCGCTCATTTGGCTGAGTATAGTGTAGCCACCCACATCAACATTTTCATTCCAACACTTCTCAAATCCGTTTTTCGGCAGACGCTCACGGAGTTCTTCGGCAGAACGCACCACAAATCTATTCTGATGCGGTGTTTTGATGATAAGGAACTCCTCATCTTGTTCCTCTAATTCTTGTTGTCCTGTGAGCAGATCGACGGAATCCAGAGTCCAGATGGTACCCTCTCGAATGCCTTTCGCCATGTTATGATGTCTCTCAACAAATTCACCGTTCAGGGGATGCAGGCGATAGGCACCCGTCGTGTTAAAGATCTCCCGCAATTTTCGACGGTGTTCTATGACAGAAAACCGCTTTTTAGGGACCGGTATCTCTAACCGAAGTGTATATCCGGTCTGTAAATCGGTTGTGAGGTTTAATTGGGATTGGCGAAGTTCAGCTAAGCGGGTGAGTGCTGTTTGGCTTTTCGACAAGATCCGTCCAATCAGATACTCGCGGCGAAGTGTTGGAATCTCTGTAGCGAGGCGTTCAAGCGTCGGTGCATCCAGCTGCTCCAGCATAATCTTATGTTCCCACCGTGTCCCGCGTTCATGCATTAAAATTTGGAACTGCTGCATATCACCGGCAGTACGGATATAACCGAGTGCCGTCCACGGATCAAAGGTTGCGCGGTAATTGCCACTGGTTTCAGCATCACCATTCGCCAAGACGCAATCTCGCCGTTCGTATCGAGAATAAAGCCCAAATTGAAATTCAAAGTCTTCATAGGGAGATAACGCCTCTCGCAAATCGCGAGCGAATTCACTGCCCCGTGCGAACCGTTTGAAAATTTGCTCTGTGCGTTGGGGTTGGTTGAGCGCATCAAGGAACGTTCCAATCGGGATACCGCCTTCTTCCACGCCTTCATCTTCGCTTTTTCCAAAGACCTTGGTTTTGGTTTTAAAAGGTGGGTTCCGAAGGGATACATCGCGCTGTGAGACTAATTGCAACGCTACGTCATCTGCTACATCCTTCAGAGCGGGCGCGTCGCCGAGGATCTCGGCAAGTTTGACATCGTCAATCTTTTCTGTCAAGTCAACACCACGTTTCAGTTCAGCGAAATGGATGATGTCGTCAAGACTATACCGGATGGGTGCACTTGAAGAGAGGTTATCGTAGTTGGAACGATGGAAGCGGATGCGCGGCTTGATACGAAAGACCGGTGTAAGACCGTAGTCCTTTAGCAACACATACAACGTGACGGTATAGGAATCCACATGGACCTTCTGTGCCAGAATCCCGTCCCGTTTTGCGTCATTTTCCACGATTAACCGATCTTGGACAAGACGGCTATCGTTACCGAAAATCATCATCCGATGTTCTTCTCTGTTATCATCAACTAACATGGATGCCTCCTCCCTTGATTTTGACGCAGCTTGCAAGCCGAAACTTGCTATACAAAAGTAAACGATGCTTCCGCGTCTCGGTTACTCTATCCTGCTCCTGATCGCTGTCGTGCCAGTGCTGCTGCGCCAAGGATACCGGAATTATCTCCGAGTGCTGCTCGGACAATCTGGACCCCATCCAATGTGTTCGGCAATGCGTATTTTTCCGCGGCTGTGCGGATATTGTCCAAGAATGTGTCGTCGAGTGCTTCAACGACCCCACCCCCTAAGATAATCATCTCAGGATTTAAGAAATTCACTATTGAGCCGATACCTACACCGAGGTATTTCGTCACTTTTTTGAAAATTTTCAAGGTTAACTTATCGTTTGCTTGAATCGCCTTCGCCAAAACGCCACTCCGAATGGTCCGGAGGTCGCCATCAGTGAGTTTAGAAACCACACTCTTCTTTCCTTGTTTCAGGATTGCCTTCTGAAATTGCTTTGCCATAGCGGTGCGGCTTGCGAGTGCCTCCAGACAACCACGGGTCCCGCATCCACATTTGGGTCCGTCTGCTTTGACGATAATGTGTCCGATTTCGCCAGCCGTTTTACTGGCACCGTGGAATAACTCACCTTGCAGGATAATACCGCCACCGATACCCGTGCCTACGAAAATTCCTACAACATTTTGGACACCTTGTCCAGCACCGAACACGTGTTCGCCGAGCGTCCCAACGTTCACATCGTTGTCAACGAAAGTGAGAATGCCGACGCGTGCCTCAAGTTCAGCCTTCAGTGGCACATCTCTCCAACCGAGATTCGGGGCGAAAATAACAACTCCTGTTGCCGGGTCGAGCGGTCCCGGCGCACCAATCCCGACTGCTTCAATTGACGCTTTGTTAACGCCTGATTTGCCAATAGCCTTTTGAATAGAGTCGGCAATTCGATCAATCACGACGGATGTGCCTGCGTCTGCTTGTGTCGGAACTTTGGCTGTCCCTAAGATATTGCCTTCTACGTCAATGACAGCTGATAGAATTTTGGTGCCACCCATATCTACACCCACAACATAACTACTCATCACGAAGAATCTCCTATAGGCACGTTTGCCACGTGTCTTTTTACAATAATTGAATTGGTTATGATGCCAAAAATAATAACAGTTGCTGTTTGAAGTTTACCGTTGATAGTTTTTCCCATTTTTCCAAAAATGTTTTGTAATCCGCGTTTCGGATTTCCTTTGTCCGAGCAATGAGTTTAGCAATCCCTGGTGCTACATCCGTTTGCACTGCTTGGGTCCCATAATCGGTTAGCACTTCTAAGACAACATCGCAGTCGTGGACATCACCGAGGATCTCTTGTAAATCAACAATTACACCAAGGAATTCATTAAAGCGTTTGTCGTTCGTAGTGGTAGCCCCTTTAGCATGCGTTTTGGAGGATCTATAAGCGACCCGAAAAAGTTCCATCGTATACCGGAGGCGTTTAATCGAAATTCGCATGTTATGAAGTTCTTCACGTCGTGCTGCGTCGTGAATGAACGGCTCCCACGTGTAGACCTCTTCAACCTTTTGTGACAGAATAGTGCGAGCGTTTTCACGATAACTGTCCTGCGGTATCACGCCAGTAATTTTATGCGCTTTCGCCATTTTTTAATATACCTTGCGGCGTACTTTCGGTTCCGCAGTAGGTGTATCCTTTGATTTGATCAAAGCCCCTGAAAGAATGTCAAAAACTTTCTCTCAAAATCGGTCTCTTCAAGTTTCGTGAAGAGCGTCAGCATCGGTTTTCGCGCTTCTTCCCGTTCCTGCTGCAGGTGTGCTATTAACTTACGGATGTCCGATTGTTCCACTTTAGGTAATGTGCCTAATTCTTTTTCAAATCGGACGATGAGAACATCTAAGTCGCGCACGGCTCCCATCGTTTGGGTTATCAATTTTATCTTTTTGTAGAGTTTTTTGAAAGACTTTTCTGGGAAACAGTCAGCGAAATTGTCCATTGCGGCGCGTAAGCGACGCGAGGTGACGCGCATGTCATGGACAAATTCAATATCGCTCCCGTCCTTCGCGCCTTCCTTGTAGGACATCATTTGGTGAAAATAGTTCACGATGATCTGCCGTGCGCAAACTTCCAACGTTTCGTCCGGTGAGATATCTTCGATTTTCGGTCCTATAACCATTGTTCTGTGCTTCCACGACTCCGCTAAAAAAGGAAAATTTTCGCGAATAAGAAATAGGTAAAAATACCAAGTACATCAATCGCAGTTGTAACAAATGGGCCCGTCGCGACGGCTGGATCAATGCGGATCCGCCTGAAGAGCATAGGTATCAAGGTGCCGACTGTTGCCGCAATGATCATGTTCACAAAGATGGCGAGTGCGACGACGAGCGGTAATTTCCATGCGTACGCCCGAAAATGCGGAAACAGGCTTGCGAACCCGCCAAGTAGCAGTCCATAGGTCGTTCCAAGTAAAGCCCCTGTACTAAATTCACGCCACAACACCCGCCAAGTGTCTTTAATATCAATTTCACCGATAGCGATACTTCGGACGATGATCGTGGAAGATTGCGTGCCAATGTTGCCACCCATCCCCATGATGATAGGAATAAACGCAGCCAAAGCAGCGATCTTTTCTAATTGCGCCTCAAAGATACCGATCACGTAAACAGCGAGTAATCCGCCTGCAAAACTCGCCAGCAGCCACGGTAAACGTGCTCGCGTGTTTCTGAAGATTGAGCGGGAGGTGATATCTACTGCCCCAGTGCCTGCCATCTTCAGCATGTCTTCCGTATTTTCTTCTCGGATGACATCGACAACATCGTCAATCGTAACAATACCTACCAGTTCCCCGATGCTATTGACGACTGGAATCGCGAGCAAATTATAGCGTGCCACCGCGCGTGCTACTGCCTCTTGTGGCATGTCCGTGTGAACGCTGTAGAGATGTGGAGTCATCAACGCTTTAAGAGGTGTATCCGGCTTTGTCGCTACCAATTGCCGTAATGATAGGACTCCCTTCAGTTTATTTTCATCATCAATGACATAGACATAGAAAACCATCTCAACGTCGGCGAGTTCTCGGATGCGTTCCGTAGCTTCGGCCGCTGTTGTCTCTTCAGAGAGTGCGAAGAAGTTCGGTGTCATGATTGACCCCGCGGTCTTTTCTTCGTATTCGAGCAGACGTTCAACATCCGCGGAAGTTGCACCCTCGATGAGATTAAGCAGTTCCGTCTTTTTCTCGTCAGGTAAGTCAGAAAGGATCCGCGTTACATCATCTGCAGGCATCGTATGCAAAATGTCCGCGACAACGGATGGCTCTGTTTCTTCAACGAACTCACCGATGTCTGCCCCGTTCAGATCTCGCAGTACCTCACCCATCCGTTTTTCTTCGACTAGTATCTTGAAGAGACTGCTTTTCGCTTCGGTACGGAGGCGCGGAAACCAACGAGCGATGTCGGCTGAATGTGTTTTGGCGATGATGTTCCGAAGATTTGGGAAAGCACGCCGTTGGATCAGTCGAACAACCGTAGAAATAAACAGTTCATCAACATCGTGTGTCGTTATGATTGTTTGGCCTTGCATTAAGATTTCGCGCGTTGGCGGAGCAGATGATCTGTGAGGACAAGTGCTGCCATCGCCTCCACAATCGCCGGCGCACGTACCAATACACACGGATCGTGTCGTCCGCTCGCCTCTAACGTCACCTCGTTTCCGTCCATATCAACCGTCTGTTGCGGCTTACCGATTGTTGCTGTCGGTTTGAAGGCGACTTGGAACACAATGTTTTCGCCGTTTGAGATGCCGCCCTGTGTGCCTCCCGAATTGTTCGTGCGAGTCCGGACTTGTTCACCTTCGGTGCTTTTCTCCATGTAAAACGGGTCATTGTGTTCGGAACCCGTCATTGTGATGCCGTCAAAGCCCGATCCGATTTGGAAGCCCATTGTTGCAGGGAGGGACATCATCGCCTTCGCCAAATCCGCTTTAAGTTTGTCAAAAACGGGTTCACCGAGTCCAACAGGGACCTTTCGAGTAACCGACTCAATTATGCCACCGAGAGAATCCTGGTCGCGTCGCGCCTGATCAATGCGTTCCGCCATTTTGGGACCAGCAATTGAGTCAGGACACCGTACAGGACTCTCTTCTATCTGTTCGAGTGTTACCGTATCCGTATCCACTTCGGCTGATAGTGTATGAATCTGTTTGACATAAGCAAGCACCTCGGTTTCAGCGTTCTCACGCAAGATCTGTTTTGCAATTGCCCCTGCAGCGACGCGCCCGATGGTTTCCCGTGCACTCGCCCTTCCACCGCCCTGCCAGTTTCGGATGCCATACTTCTTTTGGTAGGTGAAATCAGCATGTGAAGGACGATAGAGATCTTTCAGATGTTCATAAGCCGCAGGACGCGCGTCTTTATTCCATACCAGCATAGAGATAGGCGTTCCGAGCGTTTTTCCCTCAAAAACACCAGAGAGTATTTCAACGACATCGCTTTCCTGACGGGGTGTCGTAAGATGGCTTTGCCCCGGTCTCCGTCGATTGAGTTCAAATTGTATTGCGGATATATCTACGTCGATCTGCGGTGGGCACCCGTCAATCACAACACCGACAGCACCCCCGTGTGACTCGCCCCAAGTCGTAATCCGAAAAAGATGGCCGAATGTATTCATTTGAGTTATATACGCGCTTTGGGAGCGCACCTTACTTTTAGAACTTTTAGAATTGTATATTTTAGACTTCTTGTGATATACTATAGCAGATTCTGCCGTAAAAGGCAAGCACTTTTCGGTGCCGCTCGCAAACCGAAAACTTGCTATTCAAAAGTCGGTGCCGCTCGCAAACCGAAAACTTGGTATTCAAAAGAAGAAGACTTATGCTACCACTTTTTAAACGTTATATTGCCCTGCTTCTGATTTTTATAGGTATCGTGTTTCTGTGGAATACATTGTTTGTGTATCCACTTAAAATATTCGTCGTGTTCATGCATGAAGTGAGTCACGGGCTTGCCGCAGTCGTGACCGGAGGCAGGATTGTCGAAATTCAGATTAACCCACAGCAAGGTGGGCACGCCCTCACACAAGGAGGCTCTCGGTTTTGGACGTTGACTGCGGGTTATCTCGGTAGTCTACTATGGGGCGGACTCATACTACTTCTGGCGGCGAGGACACATCTTGACAAAGTAATTAGCGTCTTTATTGGCATCGGAATGGTCGCTATTTCTATCGGTTTCGGGGAGAGTATGTTCACCTACCTGTTCGGTATCGGTTTTGGGGTCGTGTTGCTGGCTGTCGGTTTCTTTCTACCGGAGGCGGTCAACGATTGGGTTCTGCGGGTCATCGGTGTAACAAGCTGCCTCTACGCGATCCTTGACATCAAGAGTGATGTCTTGGACCGGTCTCATCTACGGTCGGATGCCCGAATGCTCTCAGAGGTGACAGGCATTCCAACTGAAGTTTGGGGTGGGTTATGGATACTCATCGCAATTGGTCTCACGTTATGGTTCCTCTATCTCGCGGGTAAACCCGCCACGGATGCCCAATCAACTGCTACTGAGGAAGATCTCTAATCTGCTAAAATACTATAATAGTGCCCACACGTCTGTTCTTTAACCAAATGGGCTAAATTGTCCCGACGATATTCCGCTAAAGTGAAGAAACCACGCGCCAAGACCTATTAGAAAAAGTGGGACGCAGATAAGTACGATGAGAATGAAGCATCCCCAAATCCATGAACCTTTGGATTTCGCAACGGTTGCCAAACGCGCAAGCAGCATACCACCACATATCATGATGATAACGACGAGACTAAATACCGCCATTGTCAGCATTTCCTGCTATCTCCTTCCGAGCGTGTAACTTACAACCCTCACTAATATGAAACACCCTTCCAAAAGCTCCATCACCCTACGCGCAACGCTGATCGGCATCGTTCTCATACCATTTAATAGTTATTGGATCCTACATCTCAGTTATATTTGGGACTCTAACCGTCCCACGAGTTTAGCATTGCTGTTCAATGTCCTGTTTACGTTACTTGTGCTTATTGGTCTCAGCGTGATACTCAAACGTTTGCATCCAGCACTGGCATTTACGCAGAGTGAGTTGTTAACGATCTATGCGATGCTGTGCCAAGCCTCCGTTTTCGCTGGACGCGATATGCTGCAAGTCTTGGTACCGTTGATGGGCAACGGCTTTTGGTACGCAACAACCGAAAACGAATGGGCACAACTTTTCCATCAACATCTCCCCGAATGGCTTGTCGTTGGAAAGCAAGAGATATTGCGCGGTTTCTATGAGGGTGAAAGCACGTTCTATTTGCAGGCGCACATACAGGCATGGCTACTGCCGACGCTGATCTGGGTCGGTTTTTGCCTTGTCATCGGTGTAACAATGCTCTGTCTCAATGTGCTGCTACGCAAGCAGTGGCAAGAGCACGAACGGCTTACCTATCCGATTGCGCAGCTCCCCTATGAAATCACACGTGCAGCATCAAACGCTGGCAACCTCCGTGTAACACCACATCTATTTTTTAATCGGAGAATGATGGTTGTCGGTTTAAGCATTGCTGCTGTCCTGAACCTGCTCTATAGTTTACACCAGATTGACCCTGTTTTTCCAACAATTCCACTGTATCGTGGGTTTCGACTCCCTGAGAAGCCGTGGAGCGCGATGAATAACCCCGGGTTCCGTATCAGTTTCTTCCCGTTTGCAATCGGCGTAGGTTTCCTGATACCGCTGGATTTGGGGTTCTCCTGCTGGTTTTTTCATCTGTTTTGGCACTTTGAACGGATTATTGGTGAGATGTTCGGTTGGCGTGGGGCTATCGGGTTTCCGAGAGAGATGGCACAAATTCGAGGTGTATGGATAGCCCTATTTCTCTGGACACTCTGGATGGGACGTTCACATGTCAAGGTGGTGCTGCAAACAGTTTTCGTAGGGGCGAGGTTACCTCGTCCGTGCGGGCAGGGAAACCCTGCCCCTACGAACGACGAGGGTGAAGCGTTGCGTTATAGGACAGCAGCGATTGGTGTGCTCGTCGGATTCGTCTTAATTATGGCGTTCTGTCTCAAGGCGGGGATGTCACTCTGGTTCGCAATCCTATTTTTCGCGCTCTATTTCGCCATGTCGGTAACGATCACTCGCATCCGTGCTGAACTCGGTCCTCCCGCACACGACCTTTACAATGCGGGTCCAGACCTCCTCTTGACAGACGCGCTCGGCACGCGGCGTATCGGCAATCGGAATCTCTCGGTGATGTCGCTCTTTTTCTGGTTAAATCATCTCTCTTACCGCGCACATCCGATGCCGCACCAACTCGAAGGATTGAAACTCGCGCATCAAACCCGTTTCAATCCGACCCAACTGCTCTGGGTATTAGCGATTGCTATTTTCGTGGGCGCGCTCTCCGCTGCGTGGGGACACTTGCACCTCTCTTACCAAGTCGGTTTAGAGCAGGCACGTTCGTGGTATGCCCGTGCTGCATTCAATAGACTCGCGGGATGGCTCTATAATCCGAGCGAAACCAGTATCAGTGGTATGCTCTATACTGCTGGTGGGTTCGTTTTTGCCGTCGGTTTACTGCTTTTGCGATGGCGATTCATTCAGTGGCCCCTACATCCTGTCGGCTATGTCGTTTCGAGTTGGTGGACCTTTACCGGACTGTGGTTCCCGCTCTTAATCAGCTGGATCATTAAACGGATATTGCTCTCGACTGGAGGTGTTCGCTTATACCGGCGTTCGATCCCGTTTTTCATAGGGTTGGTTATCGGTGATGTGATCGTCGCATCGATAATTAGCATTCTGGGGTTGATTTTCGATTTTCGCGTCGTCTACCTAAGTTGGTAAACCTCTTACGAAAAAGAATGCAGAAAATTGCTTGACATCTGAGATATATCGGTGCTAAACTTTTCATGAAGAACAGAAGCTTAATTTTATAACACATCTCAAAACACGTCATACGGAGCCCGTCTCATGAAAAGGCATCATATTGTTGGTATTATCGCTGGGATATGTGGGATAGGTTTAACAGTCCGCAGTGCCCTTTCGGGGAATATCATTGATGCACTCATCAACTTCATCTTGATATCTGTTGTAGCTATCGCAACCTTTTTTAAGGACAAATTACCACCAAGATGGTCCCAACCGATATTACCATCTTGGATACGCGTTGTTTTAGTTTGCATTGCATTACTTGCGTGGCTTTTTCTTAATTATCTTCGTTAGCATGTCAAAACCACCGTCATTTACGTAAAATGGACACAACAAACTTGTCACTCAATGTGAATATCGGCGGGATCGAGATGCGGAACCCCGTCATGACGGCATCTGGTACATTCGGTTATGGCAGTGAATACGCGGATTTCGTGGATCTGAACCGACTCGGTGCAGTCGTTGTTAAGGGTGTTACGAGCGTGCCGTGGCCCGGCAATCCGATGCAACGGATCATGGAGACCCCCTCCGGCATGCTCAATGCTATTGGGCTACAGAATGTCGGCGTAGACGGTTTTATTTCGGAAAAACTTCCTTACTTGCGTGATTTTGATGTGCCGGTGATTGTCAACGTCTGTGGTAAAACCGTTGAAGAATACTTGACAGTCATTGGGAAACTAAACACTGCAGACGGTGTTGCAGGTGTAGAACTCAATATTTCCTGTCCGAATCTGGATTGCGGGGGTATGAGTTTTGGTGTTGACGCAACGTTAGCACATCAACTCGTCAAAGAAGTCCGCGCGGAGACCCATCTACCGCTGTTAGTAAAACTATCCCCAAACGTCACAGATATTGCTGAAATCGCACGCGCTGTTGAGGATGCCGGTACAGACGCGCTTTCTGCTATCAACACGCTCCTCGGTATGGCGATTAATGCGGAAACGCGGAAACCGGAACTCGCAAACGTCACAGGCGGTCTCTCCGGTCCTGCGATAAAGCCTGTGGCACTGAGATTGGTTTGGGAGGTTTACAAAAGCGTCTCTATTCCAATTGTCGGGATGGGTGGCATTATGACTGCGACAGACGCTGTAGAATTTTTCATCGCTGGTGCATCTGCTGTAGCAGTCGGGACGGCAAACTTTGTCAACCCACATGCATCAATAGAAGTGGTAAAAGGCATTCGCACCTATCTCAAAAACGCAAATATGAGATCAATGAAAGAACTGATTGGAAGTTTGCGAGTCGGTTCATAATTACCGCTGAAAAAAATTGATATTTCTTGAAAATCTGGGTTATAATTAGATCATGGCACAGTATTACGACAATGTATCGAAATATATGATGCTGGAATACTCACAGGAATTCGCAGAATTCATGGTGGGACGTTCAGACGTTACAGTTCTGGAGAAACTCGAAACTGAGGAACCGACTCTTAAAACGCACCAAAGTGATAGTACGTTAAAAGTGCAGCTCGGCAATGAAACAGTGATACTTCATACCGAAGTGCAGGCAGATACCAGCAGGAAACCGATGTGGTCCCGCATCGCCGGATATAATGGCTTCCTTGTGAATTTACACGAGTTACCTGTCTACTCCAATGTCCTCTATCTGCACCCCAAGGCAGGCCGAGACGATAAAGGTTATTATGCTTACAAGGGACATGGCTATGAATATACACTGCGCTACAAAGTGGTCAGATTGATTGAGATAGATGGACAATCAGTTTTGGAAATGCAGGCACCTGGGCTCCTGCCTTTCACGCCTCTGATGAAATCTCCAGAAGGGGTGGAGCCAAATCGCTGGTTGGAAAAATGTGTTGACGTAACAGCGTCAGCGGTCACAGACCAGCATACACGGGATACCTTATTGGCAGCATTAGGTGTTTTTAGCGGTTTGGTTTACGAACCACAATTCATTAAACAACTTTTACCGGAGGGCATCATGCAAAAATCTCCTTTTTTCCAACAATATATCGAGGAAGCAAGAGAGGCCGCGAAACAGGAAGGTCTTGAACAAGGTCTTGAACAAGGTCTTGAACAAGGTCTTGAACAAGGTGAGAGAAGAGGCATGATCGAAAGCATCATCACATTGCTTGGAGTACAATTCAAAACTGATGCCGTTCATGCTTTAAAGCCAGCACTTGAATCTATAGACGATATGCAAGATCTCAAACAAGTGCTACTTACAGTTCCGCAATCTGACAGTCTCGAAGCGTTCATGCAATCTCTCAATAGGTAGAAATCTAAGCAATTAAGGGGTATACTTACAAAATGTCCCAGGGGAGGACAATGCGGCATCTGGTAACACTCGACGATTTGTCGAATTTTGAAATTGAACAGATTTTTCGACTTGCAGCAGGCATGCAGTCTCAACAGGAGACGTGGGCAGGGATCTGTCGTGGTAAATTGCTTGCAACGCTCTTCTATGAACCGAGCACACGCACGCGGCTCTCTTTTGAAAGTGCTATGGAACGCCTCAACGGTAGGACGCTCGGTTTCTCTGATCCGCGGGCAACCTCTACCGCTAAAGGCGAAACCCTCGCTGATACTGCGCGGATGGTAACGAATTACGCCGATCTCATTGTCGTACGGCACAATTGGGCGGGTTCGGCACGTGTTATTGCACAGCACGCACATATCCCTGTCATTAACGGCGGGGACGGCAGCCACACACACCCGACCCAGGCGCTCGCGGATCTCTATACGATTATGCGACGGAAATCTCAGATACAGGGGTTAACTGTCGGCATTTGCGGAGATCTTCAGTTTGGAAGAGCGGCACACTCGTTCGCGCTTGCGGTTGCGCGATTCGGCGGGAACCTAATTCACATCGCACCGAAACCGCTACAGATGCCCCCTTGGGTGCTCGCGCAACTTGAACACTGCTATGGAGAGGTTCCCGTTGAAGTAGAAAGCGTTATAGAGGTGATTGACAGGTTGGATGTTATCTACGTCAATCGGCTTCAGGAGGAACGACTCCCGTCGGATATGGATGCTGCTACAGTCCGTGGAAGTTATTTGTTGAATGCAGCGGTCATGAAGCACGCCAAACCCGATGCGATGATTATGCACCCACTCCCGCGCGTCAACGAACTCGCCTACGAGTTAGACGACGACCCGCGTGCCGCCTATTTTGAACAGTCCGCAAACGCGGTACCGGTTCGGATGGCACTAATTGCCAGCCTCATGGGGTTGGAACAACTCATCTTAACACAACCCCCAGAGCGAGACATCGCTGCTGCGACACGGACGTGTGAAAACTCGAATTGTGTTACGAACCATGAAACCTACTTAACCTTGGAGCGTGAAAGGTTCAAGAATGATGTCAAATTAGACGCTTGTGCGTATTGTGGAAACCTACTTTCATAAAGCGACCACACCTAATTCATACGCTTTACTGACGTTATCATCGCTTTACTGGGGTGGCCCCGACAACTTCAAAATTAAATCCTCGCGACGTTCCCCGACCTTGAGTACAAATTTCTCCGACGTTGCGAAAAGCCCTTTATACTCCACTGACACCACATAGGATCTCGTCCTATTTGTATCCAAATAGCGTATAAAGTACCCTTGGGCATCAGTCTGCCATGTTGCTCCGATTTTCCCTGTGCCATTCCCATGTAAATCTCTCGCTTTTATATTGATTCTAACTTCCTTGTTTGCTAAGGGTGTGCCATCCGCAAAAACAATTTTCGCGCGAACCCGCGTCCGGTGCCGCACTGTGACCTCTACGTTTTCGATTTGTCCGCCCGGAGTTATAGAAAGCGTATCTCGATCAAAATCGGGAAGGAACTCGTCACTCGGATGGTAGGTGAAAGCCCCAATTTTGACGGAAAGAAGTTGATATTCTGTCATAAAAGGTAGACCGTTCCAATACTCAGGAGCCAACATGAATTGAAATTCTCCAGGACGGATATTTGTGATAGAGAAATGTCCTACATCGTCGGTCTCTGCTTCCAAAGTCGGACCGTACGTCCGCGTCCCAGTATCATCGTCGACTTCGCGAGACTGAATGACCAAGGCAAGCCCAGCAACCGGATTCCCATCTCTATCAACAACGCGCCCCGAAAAACTCGCTGTGTCTCCGCCTATTCCGGTTTCTGACAACACACTGGAGGACGTATCCTCAGTTTCACTACAACCCAGTAAGGCAAAAATTGCAATTACGAAGAAAATTATCGCTATTTCACGTAAAAAGTTTTGACGACTCATAGTTCCCCTCCCTTCTCATATAGATAACCGAAGACACACTTGTTGCACTTCTGAGACTTCTGGTTTATATCCTTAAAAGTATAACACTTCACTTGGAAGCACTTGTTAACTTCAAAATTAGATTTTCGCGGCGTTCGCCAACTCCGAGGACAAATATCTCCGATGTTGCACAAAGCCATTTATATTCAACTGACACCCTATAGCCGATTGCCTCGTTCCTATCTACATACTGCACAAAGTATCCTTGGGCATCGGTCTGCACAGACCCCTGGATACCTCCAACAACACCATCCCCTTGTAAATCGAACGCTCTTATGTTGAGGTCAACCTCTTTGTTTGCCAAGGGTGTGCCATCCGCTAAAACGATTTTCGCGCGAATCCGCATTCGGAGCCGCACTATGACTTCTACGTTTTCGATTCGCGCGCCCGGCGCGATAAAAAATGTGTCCTGAATGCAAGGGTCAGGGAACAGGTCTTTCGGATAGTAAGCAGAAACTCCGATTTTAAAGGAAAGGAGTTGGTATTCCAGTTCAAGCGGCAGACCTCCCTGATACTCAGGAACTAACATGAAATGCGCTTGTCCGGGATAGATACCTGTGATAGAGAAATGACCTGTATCATTGGTCTCCGCGTGGTAAGTCGCTATATCGGCCTCATCATCAACGTCGCAGGGTGTAATAACTAATTCAAGTCCAGCAACCGGATTCCCAGTTTCATCGACAACGTGTCCTGAAAAACTTGCCCTGTCTATTTCTATAGTTTCACCGCAACCCAGTAAAGCACAAATTGCAATCACAAGGCAAAGCACCACAATCCTATGTAACAGATTTCGACAGTTCACAGCCGCTTTTCCTTTCGTATAAGCGGATTGCTGAGAATTCTATCCTAAACTAATATTTTGAATAGAAAAGTGGAGAACCTCACATTAACACATCATAGATTTTGTGGTAATGATTGATAACATTAATTGGAAAATTGTGGGTGAGATAGGGAACCGGGACCGAAATAGCCCCGGTTTGCAAATGTTATTCCTCTTCGGCGGGAGAACTGTCAGATACGTCTGCCTTTTCAAGGATCGCATATCGGGTTGTACGCCAGAGCAAGTCACCGGGACCGACAGCGTGCCATTGTCCATTTACAAACGTCATAACAGCACTATCTTTCTCTTCCGATGAAAGCGTACTACGCGGGAAACTGTGCTTGTCTCCCCAATTCGTATAAGTGAGCGGCTCGCCGTTCTGCCATACCCATTCTCCCTCCTTTTCCGCATCGCTGAGTCCGATCCAATAGAGATGGTTGCCAAAGAGTCCTAAAAGCCATTTTTGTTCCGCTGCATCGTTGATTGCGACAAGGGACGCACCTTCAGCAGCAGCGCGATTTTTCGCATCCTTGAGGCTTCCACACCGAATCTTTTTGTAAGCGTGTCCATTCATAGGGTTCACAGCCCATGTATTTTTCTTCCCCGAACGCTGTATCTTCTCGGCAGGTACGGAAGGACGGATTTCAGTGGTGGTTTTACTGGATGATGTTGAGACCCGCCCCGGTTGAGCAGGTGGCTGAACAGGTGCTGGTTTATCAGACGGCTTTGGGGTACCTGTTAACTTACGTAGAATGTTGGGCAGGGATTCTCGAGGGCGTGCCGATTGCGTTGCTACGGTAGCAGACGCATTGCCATCAAGCGTCAAGACCAAATCATCATAACGCCCATTCTCTTCAAGCTGAAACCGTTCCGACTTTGCTGACAGCCCTTTATATTTCACTGAAACTATGTAGGGTGTTTCTATATCGTCGTCATCAAGATAATGCACAAAATGTCCCTCAAAATCCGTAGTCACCCCGCTGCTGCTGGTACCGTTACTTTGGACTATCAAACGAATAGAAGTGTTTGTTAGCGGCTTCCCGTCTTTGAATATAACCTTTGCCCGGATCCGCATCCGTGGACGCACGGTAACCACTATATTTTTGAAATGGCTACCCGGATTAACACTGAACGTGGTGCCTCCGAAGGGTGGATGCCTATCCTGATAAATCGTTATATCTCCGATTTTTATTGAAACAATTTGGTCATCCGGTTCAGGGTTAAATACGGGTTTTTCATTTTCTATGAACGGCTGCACCGGAATCAAAATTTGGACTCGACCAGCGGGAATATCGGTGAAAGTGAAGGCTCCTTTTGCATCAGTTTTTGATATTTGGAAAATTGGCGACAGGCTAATGCTAAACCCAGAGATCGGCTTTCCCTTCATATCAAGCACGACACCAGAAAGCGTCCCTGTTTTTTCTTCCGCGATACACGCGGGCGATGCGATGACGGAGAATGATACTACAATTCCAATGAGGCACACGATATGCACGAAATTTAAACGATTCATTCTAAATCCTCCTTACTGCTAATTATCCTCAGTTGTTGTCTCAACAGGCACATCTGCTCTTTCGAGAATTGCCTGTTTCACAAAATGTGCCTGCCCCTCTCCAAGGGCGACCGCTTCCCATCTACCGCTATATCCGACAATGACGTAATCTTTCATTTCGTTATTGCCCCCGTCTCGTTCATGTTCTTCCCAATTGGTATATGTAACAGGTTCCCCGCTGTGCCATTGCCATTGTCCCTCCTCAGCGACATCACTCAGTCCGATCCAAAAGCGTTCTCCTTCAAAGACCTTCCGTAGCCATTCATTTTCTACATTATCGTTAATCGAAACGATATAAGCATTTTCTGCGGTGGCTTGTGTCATTGCATCTGTTATACTGTGGCACTGAATCCTTTTGTAAGCGTGTCCGTTTACAGGGTTCACAACCCACACAGTCGGGGGGCTAAGAAACGCCACCAATGCTCTGGATATACGTTCTGGTTTTCGCTTATCAAGCGGAATTGGATCATCGTTGAGCGTCAAAAGAAGATGAACCTGTAGTTGTCCTTCATGCAAAATGAAAGGAGGCGTTTTCGCAAAAAATCCTTGGTGTTCAATACCAAGCACATAGAATTGAGGGGTGTTATCCACTCGGAGGTCTGCCACAAAATATCCTTCCGCATCGGTCTGTTTTGTGTTGCCAGAACTTCCAGATCCACCTCCGTCCAGACTTCTACGTAGCGTGCGGGTCCGAATTTGAGCATTGATGGCCGGTGTTCCGTCAGCAAAAACAACGCGGGCACGGACCTGCGGCCGGACATCTATTTTTACGGTAATAACGGCGTTTTCGATTGCTGTTTCTGCTTCTAAGGAAAACCGTATTCTGTTGAAAGACGGATGAAGATGATTATTCGGATAAAGCGTAAGTTCACCGAGTTTGATGGATAGGATATTTATTTCTTTTTCGTCACCTTTTACCACAAATCTAACGGATTCAGCTGCCGTAATGGGCCAGATGGAAAAACGTCCTTCTGAATCGGTCTGTCTTTCCCAGAACGGGACAAGTCCCTCTTGACGTCTATTACCCATAACTTTATAGGGTTGGATCGCTATTGAGATACCGGCAACCGGGTCCCCATCTTCGTCAACAACACGACCGGAAACCGACGCGCCTTCCTGTGCTACGGTGGATGGCGATACCAAAGTAGAGAGCACCGCAATCCCAATAAGTAACCCAAGATTTCGTCTGAAACTTTGAAAATTCATGTGGATTCTCCTTTCTACAATATTATTGTCCGTTAAGCCCGTGGGCCTTTTCAAGGATCGCCATCGCTGTCATACATAGTGATTCAGTGTTGGACCCCTAAGACCATCTACTCCTCATCAGACGCTTCCATAGCGGGTGTTGTAGACACTAAACCATCCTTTTCTATAATTGCCTCTCGCGTGGTTCGCCAGAAATGGCTTTCAGGCCCCACAGACTGCCACTCACCGTCCCTAAAAGTCATCACAACATAGTCTTTTTCGGTGTCTGGAAGGGTGTCAGGGAAGATCGGTTGGGTTAACCAGTTCGTGTAGGTCACGGGTTCACCGCTGTCCCACTGCCATTCCCCCTCCTTTTCCACGTCGGTGAGTCCAATCCATGAGGAGTGGCTCCTAAAGATTACCTGAAGCCAGTGTTGTTCGTCTTCGTCGTTGATGGAGACGAGATGTGCGCCTTCCTCAACAGCCTGCTGTTGGGCATCGTGCCAGTTATTACACTGAATCTTTTTGTAAGCATGACCGTTCGCGGGGTTAATGACCCACACGCTTTTCGGTGGCTTTGGGGGTTGCGGTGGCACAGCCGCTCGGGCGCGGACTTTAGGTTGGACTTCAACTTGTTCAATAACAACGTTTTCAGCACCAGCGGGGACTTTAGCCGGTTCGATCTTACCACGAGGATTGACTTTCCAATCAGGAGGTCCTTCGACGTTAAGAGGGTTGCCGTCAAGTGTGATAACCAGATCCTTTGGTTCCATGCCATCTTTGAGCAGAAAAGGACCCGCACCTCCAGAGAGATTGTTATATTCCACAGAAAGCGTGTAAAACCCCGGTTCACGTGGGTATTGCGTAAAGTAACCATCAGCATCGGTAAAAAAGCCTGTACCGTGATCTCCGCCGCTGCTCGGATTATCCTCTCGCCCGTATCGCATGTTGAGATTTCCCTTGGCGTTGGCAACCGGAGTGCCGTCGGCGTAAACGATTTGCGCATGGATCCGCAGCCGCGACTTGACTGTGATTTTGACGTTTTCATGGATTATGCCCGGTTTGAGCCCAAACGTCAGTCGATTAAAAAAATCAGGACCGTGCCTCCCTTTAGGAGAAAAAAAGGTGACTTTCCCGATCTGAATGGAAAGAATCTCCTTATCCGCTTCAAGATGCCCAAGTCTCCTCAGTTCCGGCGGTTTCCGCTCCCTTTGACGTATTTTCTCAGGATCAATTTTCTCAAACGCATCCAGAAGCGCGCCCGGGATCACGTTTATTTGAACGGGTCCAGGTCGGATATTGGCGGCAGTGAAACCGCCATCTGCATCGGTTTTTACTCTGACAGTGGCACGAGGCATTCCATCATCGTCCATGCCCTCAGGTGGTCTTTGGAAAGGGTTTAGAAAACCTTCAGCGGGTTGTAAATGTCCATCGCGAAGCTGCATCGGCTGAATCACAAACGCGAACTCGGCAACAGGATTTCCTTTTGAATTAATGACTTTGCCCGATATTCCGCTCGGTGGTTCTATAGGGACCTGTGCTGCGACAACGCCTGTTATGGCAAGCAAGAGTGTCAGTCCTAACACTGAAAGTTTTTGTGGGATGTAGGAACAACGCATTTCTATATCTCCTTATATGTTGATACATTCAAGGTTTTTCGACATCTTCTTCCGACTCAGGCGCGCCAATAATAAGGTTCTCTTTTTCCAGAATCGCTCGCTCCGTCATACGGATAAGTGGGCTGCCCGGACGTGCCACCTGCCATTTTCCTGTCATTCCGACGAGGACAACGTAATTTGGGTTCGCATCGTTGCCTTGAACGGATTGGGTGATTTCGGTAGCCTCCTGTGGCGATATCCAGTTTGTATAGGTGATCGGTTCGCCGTTATCCCACTGTTGTTTCCCTTCTTTTGAAACAGCAGTCAGTCCAATCCAGAAGTTTTCTCGTTTTCCAAAGACTTCAAGAAGCCATTCTTGTTCGGATTTGTCATTAATAGTAAGGAGGTGTGCACCTTGAGCACCTGCTCGTTCCTGTGCCTCTTCACGGGTTTCACAACGGATCATTTTGTAGGCGTGTCGATTGTCAGGGTTGATTGCCCACATCCCTTCGCGTTCGCGTTTTCGCGCCGCTTCAAAACGTGCTGGATCATGGACGCGAGGAGGCGGGGCTACAACGACTCTCTCAGGTTGAGGCAGTTCAGCAGACTCACCTGCAAGTTTCAAAACGAGTCCATCTATTCGCTGTCCTTCCTCAAGCAGAATCTCCTCGGATTCCACGGTTTGCCCTTGGTATGTTACGGTAACAGTGTAATAAGCAGCACCGTCATCCACATAGTCCACAAAGTAACCATCGGCATCAAGCGTTCTCGTGCCGCCACCACTACCTCTGCCTCGGCCATCTATATCTCGATGTTTGACCATAAGGTTAACGCGTGCATTATGGAGCGGAGTGCCGTCCGCGGAAAGAACGCGACCCCGGATACGCATCCGAAGCCGGACGGTTATCTCAGCGTCTGTAATATCTGCCTCCGGCTCAATCGCAAACTTGAGACCACCAAAATGGTGCTGGCGTTGATCTAAGTAAACGGGGAGTCCCTCAATCTCAATGGAGAGGAGTTCGTAGTCTGAATTGCGTTCAGGAAACAGTTTTAATTCACTCACCGAAGGTGAAGCGATGTTACGAATCGAAAACGCACCTGTTGCATCTGTCTCACTGGGTCGCGGCGGCGGAAATATGTTTTCAAGTGCCCGAGGAAGCTGAACCTGAACCCGATGACCTTGAGGTAGAGGCGAGTCGCCTGGGAATGATGGCAAAGCAATGATGAGACCTTCAACAGGTTGTCCCTCCTCATCAACAACCCTACCTGAGAAACTTGCCGCTTCGCTCGGTAGAGAGATCGACACTAAAAGCGCAACGCTTCCAATAAGAACTAAAATCAGTGTGAAGTAAGCATGTTTCATTGTGAATGTCTCCTTTTGTGAATGTAGGTGAAAGGGTTGGAGTGAATGTATATTACATAATATATCGTAACATTTGTGTGAGTTATTGGCAACATTAATCACTAAATTACTCTGGTCAGAACGCCTCCGCAACTTGCTAAAAAAACGCATCTGTGATATTGTTGTAACTCACCAGACTGACAGACTTGCTGAAAAGGGGAAAATCATGGCGATTCAGATGGCAATTATTGGATGCGGCGGGATGGCAAATGGACATCTCAACGCTTATCTTACGATACATCAAACAGAACCCGGGAAAGTAGAACTCGTCGCGATGTGCGATGAAGTCAAAGAACGAGCAGATCAATTCGCCGAACGCGTCAAAGAGGTAACCGGTAAAAAACCTGCGGTATTTGATGATACCGATACGATGCTCGCAACGGTGGACTTAGACGGTGCAGACATCTGTACTTCACACGCGCATCATCACATCAACGCTCTAAAGTGCCTCAACAACGGGGTCAACGTCATAGTAGAGAAACCGATGGGTGTTACCGTCAAAGCGACACATGCGATTATTAACGCCGCAAAAGCGAATAACAAAATTGCTGCAACTGCTGAGAATATCCGTCGGATGCCGAGTCGGCGCACCGCGGAATGGCTGATGAACGAAAAACAGATGCTCGGTGATTTATGGACGTTTTCCGCACAGCATGCGAGTTATCGGGCACCAAATCCAGAAAGTGATTGGCACTGGCGGCTTGATCTGACACTCGGCGGTGGCGGTATGGTCATGGATTCCGGTGCGCACTATTGCGATACACTCCGTTATCTCTTCGGCGATCCGAGTACGGTGTATGCACGCGTGTGTCAATTTGAGGATCTACGCGTTACGAAGGCTGGAGAAATCGTCAAGAACGAGCAAGAGGATACATGGGTAGCGACTATCAACTTCAAAAGCGGAGTCATCGGACTTTGGACGTGTACATGGGCAGCGATTGGGCACGGTTTCAATCACGTCGTCTACTACGGTAGCGAAGGCTGTCTGCTTGACGATGGAGACATCTTCCACGGTCCCTTTGATGGTGCGGAGGTTATCCTCAAAGACGGGACGCGTCATAGTATGGAAAGTCTTACCGCTGATTACATGGCAAGCCTATCAGACGAAGAAAAATCGAAACTTTTCCCACACAATTTCACCGATGGCGTAGTACTGGAATGCTACGATTTTGTGGATGCAATAGAGAACAACCGTCCACCTGAACTTGATGCTGAGGTCGGACTTCGCGCGAAGTCCATCTGTGAAGCGATATATGAGTCGAATGCTTGCGGACAGGCGGTAGATTATGAGGAGGTAGTCGCAGGAAATATTGAAGTCTACCAGAAACCGATCAATGAGAGATGGGGTCTATAATTGTCTAAGCAGGAGCACACCCCAATAAAGTCTGCGATAGACCGCCAGCGGGAAACGAGAGAAAAAGAACATCAACAGGAAATCGGAAAATCGGTCGGCTATTTTCAACTACTTCGACAGAATCCCAACTTCCGCTGGCTCTGGGGTGGACAGGTCGTTAGCCTGCTTGGGGATTGGTTTAACCTTATCGCTTCTGCGATACTGGTTGCTGAGTTGACGGGATCGGGTCTTGCATTAGGTATTTTGTTTACCATCCGGATGTTGGCACCATTTTTTATGGCACCGATTGCCGGGATATGTGCCGACCGCTATAATCGGAAACACCTGTTAATTATCACCGACCTCGCGCGTGCAGTCATCGTTGTCGGGTTCCTTTTTGTCCGAGATGCAGGCGATCTCTGGTTGCTTTACGCCCTCACGACCCTTCTGTTCGGCGTAAGTGGTTTCTTCAGTCCTGCGCGAAGTGCGATCTTACCAGACCTCACCTCCCCACAAGAACTGGGTACTGCCAATACGCTTGGTGCCGCGACTTGGTCCGTGATGCTTGCTGTCGGTGCTGCCATCGGCGGCTTAACAACAGGACTTTTCGGCAGTCAGACAGCTTTTATTATTGACGGGTTCACCTTTGCGATTTCAGCAGGACTCCTACTTAAGATTAGACTACCCAGATCGGCATCCGAAACGGCGGCCACTTCCACGCGTGCGAAGTCATCAGTGTTGCGATACATGTTTCAGCATCCCGACATTCTCTTCGTAGCACTGCACAAGGCAGCAATATCTCTTTTACTGTCTTCTGGTATTCAGGTCATACTGGTTGAAATCGCCAAAAATTATTTTGTTATCGGGGTTGGTGGTGCGCTGAGTTTAGGGATGATGTACTGTATGAATGGCATTGGCAGCGGCATTGGACCGATTCTGGCGCGACGTTGGACCGGTGATCGGGACAAACCGCTCCGGGTGAGTATTAGTTTCGGTTATGTGATTGCAGCGATTGGAATAGCGATTATGGCACCTGTCTCCACTTTGGGAACTGTGCTGTTCGGTGGGTTTGTCCGAAGCGTTGGCGGCGGTATCACATGGGTATTTTCAACGCAATTGCTGCTGCAACGCGCCCCGAACGAAATTCGCGGACGTATCTTCGGGACTGAGTTCGCGCTTTTTACACTCATGGGTGGTGCCAGTTCACTCATCACTGGCGCGCTCATGGATCGGTTTCAACTGCAGGTTATTTTGTGGGGCATGGGAGCACTCACGCTTATTCCCGCGCTACTCTGGTCGTTGTGGCAGAGACATCACAGCCGAGTAGTACAAAAATAGATATCTTCAGGGCATCGCGTTAAACTTAACGAACATCTATTCTTTCCATCGCTGAATTAATTCTGTATCTATGCCAAACTGATCCAAAATTTTTGTCACAACAAAGTTGAGTAGATCGTCCACGTTTTTTGGGAAGTGATAGAACCCCGGCATCGCAGGTAGAACACAGACCCCCATGCGTGATAACTTGAGCATGTTTTCCAAGTGAATGGGACTGAGCGGTGTCTCGCGCGGCACGAGAACGAGTTTACGCTTTTCTTTGATGCACACATCCGCGGCACGTTGGATAAGGTTGCGCGACATGCCGTTAGCGATAGAAGCGATGCTCCCCATGCTACACGGCACTACAATCATCCCTTCTGTACGGAAAGAACCACTGGCAATCGGCGCAGCAATGTCCGATTCATGGTGGTAAATAACTCGTGGTGAGGAGATACCAATGAGTGATGCCAACTCGAAATTGTTGAGATCAACTTCAATCTGAAGTTCTTCCGACAGGGCGCGCGCACCCGATGCAGAGATGGTTAGATGTACTTCTATATCCTCATGCTGTGTGAGAATCTCAAGCAGACGGACCCCATAGATACCTGCACTCGCGCCTGTTATGCCTACAATTAATCGTCTCAATTTTTAAATGCTCCTCAGAGAAAATTATCAAATCCTCGGTGTCAAAACCTCGCCATTTATGGCGGGGATGTAGACACCGCTAATCGTATGTGTGAAGAAAATAAACTTGACTTCTAACTAAAATTGTGGTACGATATATGTATCAAGTTGGCAGACAGTTGAAGCACCACTGCTTAGTGGCGTGTCTGCCTACCCACTTCAACGGGGCTAAAAACTTGAGACTTGATATACCATGCGAAACACGAAACATAAACTCTTTTACGAGAAGTCTCTAAAGTATCTGCACAATGATTTGGATATTTGCGGCATTGTGCGTAATCACTTCATTGCGTTATCTATGCGTTACTTCCGCAGATACGGTAAGGGGCTTTCGTATGCGAAGATGTCTGCACATTTGACGAAACTCAAGCGTCTTGAGAAATATAAACATTGGAATATCCCTTACTCATGGGCGTTGCAAAATGTGCTGAAACGTTTGGCAGAAAGTTTCAAAGAGATGCGAACCCTCGGTAGGGGTCACCCACAATTCAAGTCGTGCAAAAAACATAAAGGCATGACGTTTCGGGGTGAGCAGATTAAGTTAGCATATTTGCTACCGAAGCAGAAACACGAGCGAAACCATCCGACCTATGAAATCCGTCTCAACGGTCGTTGGTATCGTTTCGCTTTACACAGAAACATAGAAGGCAAAATCATACAGGTTCAAGTTACACGGGACGCACTCGGAGACGTGTATATTACCCTCACAGAAGAATGTAGCGAAGTCAAACCCGAACCCAAGACGGGTAAAGCCGAAGGGTTTGATATGGGTATCAAAGACTTCCTGACTGGCAGTGACGGTGAAAGATACACATCACCTATGTTCTACAAACAGAACGCTGATACATTGGCGAAAGCACAGAAATCATATTCTCGTAAAGTGAAAGGTTCTAACAATGAAGAACGAGAACGCAAGCGTATTGCACGTATTCATAAGAAAACTGCGAACCAGCGAACCGACCACCACTGGAAACTTGCGATAGATTTATGTCGAAAGTTTGATATAATGTTCTTTGAAGACCTGAACCTTCGGGGTATGAAAGCACTTTTTGGCAAACAAGTCTCCGACCTCGCCTTCGGTGAGTTCATAAAGAAACTCCAACACCAATCGCGTAAGCGTCTAAAATCGGTGCATAAAATAGGTCGATGGACTGCCTCTACAAAGAGTTGTTCTGTTTGTGAACATAAAAACGATAGTATTCCCCTATCAGACAGGCAGTGGATATGTCCGAAGTGTCATACGCACCTCGACAGGGACCATAATGCTGCTATAAACATTCTCAAGGAAGGGGTAGCTTCCTTTGGCTTAGGAGACGTAAGACCTATCGTCCTGCTTGGCAGGATTGTAGGCTGCTCTGTTGAGGTTTCCACCAGTCGGCTTCTGAAATCCACAAATGCTTTCGCATAACTTTGCGGAAGCCTCGCCCTTTAGGGCGGGGTCTATCACATCCATACCTCAAATTGTGCCGTGCCTATAAAGTGTAATTATACCAACTTCGGTGGAAATATCAAGGATAAACCGTTGTAGCCAGGGCCATTCAATTTTAAGAAATTATTGGATTGGATGTCTTTTTTTTCAAAATCCGGTGCGAAATCTAGCGAAAATTTCAGCGTTTTGTCTTAATACATAACATAAATCAAGTATTAACACCTGCGAAAAGGACAACACCAAAAACCTACAATTGAATGATCCTGCCGTTGTAGCACGAGCAACTTGACAGAAAAGTGTACAATAGGTATATTAAACGCAGAAGTCTATCTGATGTAGGACCATCGCGAGGAAACTAATGAACATCACCGACTTGGATACACCAACACTCGCCGCAGATCTGGACGTGCTTGAACGGAATATTGATGGCATGGCACAGCACTGTCATCAACTCGGCATTCCGCTACGTGTCCATACCAAAACGCATAAGGTGCCGGAAATCGCTAAAATGCAAATCGCTGCTGGCTCCCAAGGTATCACCTGTCAGAAGTTAGGCGAAGCAGAGGTGATGGTGGAGGCTGGTGTTGATAACATCCTTATCCCTTATAACATCGTCGGAAAACCGAAGTTGAAGCGATTGACAGCTCTTACAAAACGTGCCAAGGTTATCGTCGCACTCGATTCAGGAGAGACCGCAACCGGTATCTCTCAACAAGCAATTGCTGACAGTTGTGTTGTGCCTGTTATCGTGGAACTTGATACCGGAAGTGGACGCTGTGGTGTGCAATCACCCCAAGCAGCACAACGCCTTGCACAACAGATTATGAAAATGCAAGGCATTGATTTTCAAGGTATCATGACGTATCCGAGCAACGTGCGAGCGAAGCCATTTATCGAAGAAACACTTGACCTGCTCTCAAGCGACGGAATTCCTGTAAACATCATCAGTGGCGGTGGGACAGGCTCTGAAGCGGCATCAAAGGAGATCGGCTGTACGGAAACCCGTAGCGGATCCTACGTCTATGAAGGCATGACTCGCGTCGGCAATTCTGAGATGCTGACACCTGAGCGGTGTGTGCTACGTGTCATCGTAACCGTCGTCAGCACGCCAACGCCTGATCGGATTATCATTGACGGTGGTCAAAAGACGTTTACGAGTTATCCACCAACGCCTTATGGACATATCATTGAGCACCCAGACGCGAAAATTTACGGTATGTCGGTCGAACACGGACATGTTGATGTTAGTGAATGTTCACACCGATTTAAGGTAGGGGAGCAGCTGTCGGTTATCCCGCTACATCAGGGGATGACGAGCAATCTTCACGATGAGCTGATAGGTATTCGAGGCGATACAGTTGAAGTAACTTGGCAAATTGCAGGTAGGGGCAGAGTCTTTTAATTTAGCACAAACGTGTGATATGTAGTTGTTTGTTCGCTTACATATCAAGGGGAGAAAATCATGATTCTACCGACACCCGAACAAAAAGCACAATGGGAAGAAGAAGGGTATCTCGTCTTTGAAAATGCGATTCAAGGGGAGGATCTTAAGCGACTCCAAAATGCTTTCGACTATTGGGCAGACGCATGCAAAGAAGAATGGCTGGATAGAGTCGAAGCGGGGGAATCCGTCGCAACCTTCTATGACATCCCGAGTCCACTTGAAAAAGATCCGATTTTCATTGATATTATTGACTATCCAAGTTACTACGGCGCGTTGATGGAGTTCACCGATCACGACCTGATTCTATTGGGTCCACAGGTTCGGACGGTGGCACCGTGGCCCGTGAGTTATACCGGATGGCATCCTGATGTGGGGCAGAGCAATCCACTCCACATCAAGGTACAAATCTACGTCAACGATGTCGAACCGGGAAGTGGTGAATTCGGTTTCGTACCCGGCAGTCATAAACCGGGTTCTGGTCCGTACACGCGTCCGATGCGGCAAGAAAGTATGACCGGGCACAAAACTTTCCCCGGTAAAGCAGGCACAGCGATTATGTTCAATTCATGTGGTTGGCACGTTTCGATGGACAATCATTCGGATACACCGCGTAAATCGATCATCCTCATTTACGAGAAGCGAACACCCGGACGCATTGGACCCGAACAGTATGCTTCCATCTCAGCGTATTGTCAGACGCCAGAACGTCGTAAATTGTTTAGTTTGGATGGCTAATCAAAGGAAGGGGATCCTATGCCACGTATTGATGCGCATCTGCACGTGTTCACAAAAGCCTCCGCTGAATTTCCGAGGGAGATATCAGACGTTTGGCCCGCAGAACGGGAAGAGTCTGTTGAGAAATTATTAGGTGAAATGGAAAAACACCAGATTGATCAGGCAGTCCTTGTCCAAATGGCTGGTGCGAGTATAGAAAACCATCGTTACCTACTGCAATGCCTTAAAGCGTATCCAAACCGATTTTTAGGAATCGGATTGGTCCCGGAGGGACATCCGAACCCTGCTGACCACATGGCGAAACTGACGGATAACACTGGAATTATCGGATTCCGATTTTCTACATTTGGGGGACCGCGTGATATTTTTGCCAAGATGGATGTTCGCGAGTTCGCGGCGTATCCGATCTGGGAGTGCGCTGCCGAACGCGATTATGTCTTGTGGCTCTATCCGAACGCCATCAATGCACACCTTCTGCCATACCTGATACAGGAATTTCCACAGGTACGGATTGTGCTAAATCATCTCGCTGTGTGCCCAGGAGCAGGCAAATTCAGCTGGGACGAATTCGGGAGACCTCAGGTTCAAGTGACAGGTTACAACCTTTTTATGCACACCACCTATCGACTCGCCCGCTTTGAAAATGTTAATGTGCATCTCTCCGGTCAGTACGCCTTTAGTAAAGAAGAATTTCCGTATAAAGATTTGGCAGGATGGCACCATGGTCTTTTGAGCGGCTTTGGTGCGAAGCGATTGATGTGGGCAACAGATTTTCCATGGATATTGGAGGAACCGGGTTATGGGAAACTTACCACAGTTATAGAAGAATTACTACCTAATCTATCTGAAGCGGAACTGGCAGACATTATGGGCGGAAATGCGAAACGGATTTTAAGGTTCCCTGATCTCTAAGCATTGAAAGTTGTACGACGCGGTTTAGAATTCGATTTAGGATTGGAATTCAAACGCATTCTCAATCTGTTCGAGTTTTAACACTTTAAGCTGCGGCGACAAGTGGATTGCGATAACATCAAAACGGCAAGGCGCGTCAAGTAGGTTATGCGTTTGTAGATATGCCAAGGCAACTTTGGAAATTTGTCGCTGTTTCTGTGCCGTGACGGCTGCTTGCGGTAGCCCGAATTTGAGGCTACGCCGCGTTTTAACTTCCACAAAAACGATACAATCGCCATCCTGCACCACGAGATCAATTTCACCACGTACTGCCCGGTAATTCTGTTCGAGAATTTCATACCCGCGCGCTTTGAGATGCGCAACTGCCAACGATTCACCCCTTTTTGCAATGTTCAAGCGTGAACGATCCATTGTGCGCTTCCTCTACAAGTTTTGTGTGTTAAACACTGGCTATATCTGCGCTATTTTAATCATCTGGCAGGAGTTTAAAGGTGTGTCGATGCACATCGGATGCCCCAAACTGAGCGATCGCGTACCGATGTTTGGATGTTGGGTACCCTTTGTGTTGACGGAACCCGTAATGCGGATAGGTGCGATCTAACGCAATCATGCGTCTATCGCGGGTAGTTTTCGCAATAATGGAGGCGGCTGCAATAGAATAACTTCGGCTATCGCCCTTCTTAATTGCTTCACCTTGGATATCTATGGCAGGGAAATTTATGCCGTCAATGAGGAGATAATCAGGCTGCGGTGTAAGTTTTTCAATTGCTTCTTGCATCGCCAATAGGGTCGCTTCAAGTACATTCAAACGGTCAACCACACGATTGTCCACGGAGCCGATCCCGACAGACACGGCGACCTTATAAATTTCATCATGCAAATGATCGCGTTGCTTCGGTGTTAATTGCTTTGAATCCTGCAAGCCTGCGATGCCGCAATTGATCGGTAGGATGACTGCAGCGGCAATGACGGGACCCGCCAATGCGCCTCGACCTGCCTCGTCAATGCCTGCAATCTGTTTGTAGCCGCTTTGTTGGCAAGCACGCTCAAAAGCGTCCATTTGCATCAAGTTAATCTCTACGTTCTCTGACACGTGCGGCTCTTCCCGTACGCTCGCGTAAGTAGTACAACTTCGCTCGTCGGACCGCGCCATATCGGACGATCTGAATGCTTTCAATATTCGGAGAATGCAGCGGGAATGTCCTTTCACTGCCTGCCCCGAATGCGACGCGCCGGACTGTAAAAGTTTCCTTGAGTCCACCGTGTGCGCGACGAATGACGGTTCCCTCGTATGCCTGAATTCGTTCCTTTTGTCCTTCTCGGATACGCGTATTTACCTTGACGACATCCCCAGGACCAAACTCAGGGATATCGCTCTTCATGTATTGATTCTCAAAAGATTCAATCAGGTTCATAATTATTCCTCCTTCTTAGATAATATCAAGTTCGCTACGGTATAATGTTAAGTTGTAGGATTCCTTTTTTTAAAATATAATGGATTTTAGAATTACTTATACACTAATTCACCGTAAATGACTTACGCTTTGGCTACTCCATCAATCCTGCCGCTTTAAGAATTGCAATATCTTCCTCACTGAGTTCCAGTTTCTGGAGCAGATCTGGACGGTGTTTCGCCGTGCGTTTGAGTGCCTCAGCATACCGCCACTTCTCAATATTCTCATGATGTCCACTCAAAAGTACTTCAGGCGCAGGCATTCCAGCGAACTCAGCAGGTCGCGTATAATGCGGGTGGTCAAGCAAATCCTGGCTGAACGAATCGACGTGTGCGGATTCATAATCACCAAGTGCACCCGGAAGGACACGACCCACTGCATCAATTAAGACCAGTGCTGCGATTTCACCGCCGCTTAAAACGTAATCGCCGATAGAAATCTCGGTTGTTACCAATCTGTCACGTACCCGTTCATCAACGCCTTTGTAACGTCCACACAAAAAAATAAGATGCGTTTCCAATGAAAGCGATTCCGCAAGTCCCTGTGTTAGCGGTATCCCTTGAGGTGTTAGATAGATAATATGCGCGGTTTCCGTTGGATTTAACGCTGCGACCGCTGCAAAAATAGGCTCGGGTTTAAGGATCATCCCCGCGCCGCCACCATAAGGGTAGTCATCAACGGATTTATGTTTATCAGTTGCCCAATCGCGAAGATTATGAAGATTGACGGTGAGTTTAGCAGCGTCTTGAACGCGTTTGAGAATTCCGGTCTTTAAAGCCGGAGCGATTATCTCTGGAAACAGCGCGAGAACATCAATTTTCATTTTAGCACTGTGCGCCTATCCCTAACAAGTCAACAGAGTTCTTACACCTCGTCCGTTCTGGGTTCATCAATCAGTTCGAGAATCACCTTTTTATTTGTTCGCAATCCGGTGGTATAGAGGATACTCCTTATGGCTTTCAGCGTCCGTCCGTATCTACCGATGATTTTCCCTAAATCCGCCTCTGTGACAGTTAACTCAATAATAACTACCGTTTCACCGGTTATTTCACGGACTACCACCTCATCAGGGTAATCAACGAGAGACTTTACGATGTATTCAATCAAATCTTTGAACATAGTTCACTTTTGGGTTTCAGTAGATGCGCCGACCGCCGGCGTTTTTTGGAACCTGTCAAAACAGGTATTATTCTTCTTCCTCGGCGGATGCGTCGGATGTTTCTTCAGTAAGCAGGGTTCCGGTTTCAGATGCTGTTTCTTGCGTTTCAGTAGGTTCAGTGTCATCCGCCTTTTGGACTTCCTCTTCGGCTGTCTCGGTGGCTTCGTCCTCTGGCATCGGTTTCCCCAATTTTTCGTATTCAAATTTCATCAAAATCCCGCTTTTGGAGAGTAAACGTTTTGCCGTATCAGAAGGTTGCGCGCCCCGTCTTAACCATTTCAAGGCTTTCTCTTCGTCGATGAAAACATCTGCCGGATCCGTTAACGGGTTGTAATGGCCGAGGCGTTCTAAAAATACACCATCTCTCGAAGCACGTGCGTCAGCCGCGACGAGCCGATAAAAAGGACGTTTCTTCCTACCGTGTCGTTGTAATCTAATTCTAACTGCCAAAAAATACCTCCTCGTGGTATCTATACCGCTTCCGTAACAAGCGACCTCTTTAAAGGTTCACTTGTTGTTATTTGCGGCGTCTTCGTTTTCGAGGCTTTCTTGATGCCTTCCGTTTTGGACGCGGGAGTGCACCTATTTTCTGTCCCATCTGCGGCATTGCCATTGCCGTCTGTTGGTTTAACATGCGATTCATCATCTTGAGTTGTGAATCCAGCATGTTTATCTGATTTACGGTTGTGCCGCTGCCTTTGGAAATACGAAGTTTTCGACTTCTATCTAACAATCGAGGGTTCTTTCGTTCCTCAAGCGTCATTGACTGGATGATTGCCTTTGCGGTTTGCAAGTGGCTCTCATCGGGTGTAAGATTTTTAACCGGCAGCTGATTCTTAAAGGGCATCAGATCCATTAATTGATCCAAGGGTCCCATATTTTTAAGCTGCTCTAATTGTGTGAGAAAATCGTTAAAATCTAATCCTTTATTTTCTGTGAGTTTACGTTCAAGTTCTTTTGCCTGATCTTCGCTAAAGAGGTCTTCTGCTTTTTCAAGCAAGGTTTGGAAATCACCTTGTCCGAGGATACGCGAGGACATCCGCTCTGGATGGAATTCCTCCAGTGACGCTGCTTCAATCTTTTCACCGACCCCGATAAACTTAATCGGTTTCTGTGTGATATGACGGATCGAAAGTGCTGCGCCGCCGCGGGCGTCTCCATCCATTTTCGTGAGGATAACGCCATCAATGTCGAGGTCGTTGTTGAAATTTTCAGCAACATTTACCGCATCTTGTCCCGTCATTGCATCGACAATGAGGAGGATTTCAGAGGGATTGGTGCTTTCTTTAATCTGCCGAAGTTCACCCATCAGTTCATCATCAACGTGCAAACGTCCTGCTGTGTCGATAATAACACAGTTATGTCCGTGTGCCAAAGCTTCCTTGACAGATGCTGCCGCGATTTCAACTGGAGAGACTTCTGTTCCCATTGAGAACACAGACGTTTCCGTCTGCTCACCGAGTACTTGTAGCTGCTTAATGGCGGCGGGCCGATATACATCAGCGGCAACGAGAAGGGGTTTCCGTCCCTCTTTATGAAATCTGAGGGCTAATTTCGCAGCCACGGTTGTTTTACCCGCGCCTTGCAAACCGACGAGCATTACGACCGTGGGACCACTCGGTGCGATCTGGATCTTCTCAGCCTTATCGCCCATCAATTGGGTCAGTTCTTCGCCAATAATTCGGGCAATCTGTAGTTCAGGCGTGAGACTCCCAAGTACTTCTTGACCCAAGGCACGTACTTTAATCTGCTCTATAAACGCACGCGTGACTTTATAGTTAACATCTGCCTCGAGAAAAGCGCGACGGACTTCACGCAAGGTATCAGAGATATTATTCTCTGTCAGTTTCCCTTGCCCTTTGAGTTTTTTGAAAGTGCTTTGTAACCTATCGCTCAAACTCTCAAACATTATCGCTGCGTCCTTTTTC